>DUUU01000079.1 GCA_012841485.1 Armatimonadota bacterium | reverse complement strand
GAGGCGGCACACGGCGCCGCCCCGCCTGGCGTTCTGTAACCTCATTATACCGTCGGATTGTAACAACCAGGTTACGGAACCATTGGCGCGCGGTAAACGAACGGAGCTCCTCAGAGGAGGGAAGCCAGCGAAGGAATGATATGGTGCGGTTGGAAGGGCGACTGCGCAACGTCTTCCCTGGAGGCTTCCCCGGAGAGGACGAGGATCGCCGTCATCTGGTTCTCTCGGGCCATGCGAATGTCGGTGTAGAGACGGTCGCCTACCATGGCGAGCCGCTGTCGGGGCAGGCCGATGCGCCGTGCAGCCGCTTCCGCCATTCCCGCCTCGGGCTTCCCGATCACTCGCGGGTGGGTGCCCGTTGACGCGGTGATCAAGGCACAGATGGCGCCGCAATCGGGGATGGGGCCCTCGATGGTTGGGCAGTTGAGATCAGGATGGGTGGCGAGCCAGGGCACGCCGGCGCGGATGAGGCGGCACGCCTCCTTCAGCTTGTCGTAAGTGAGACCCAGGTCAAAGCCCACGACGACTCGCTCTGGATCGGTGGCTGTGGGGGCGATGCCAGCCTGTCGGAATTGCTCCTCCAGGCTGGGGGTGCCGAGAAGGAAGACGCGGGTGACGCCCTCGCTTCCGAGCACCTGTATCGTCGCATCTCCGGATGTGAAGATGTCGCGTGGCGTGGCCTCGAAGCCGAGGCGGCGCAGCTTTTCGGCGTACTCGGTCGCGGTGCGCGAGCAGTTGTTGGTGAGCCAGAGAACGCGCTTGCCGCGCGCCCGGCAGCGCGCCACGAACTCGGGCGCTCCCTCAATCGCGCGATCCCCCAGATAGCAAGTTCCATCCAGGTCCAACAGGAAGCCGTCCACGGTATCAAGCATGGCATTGAGAGTGTTGGATGCGGACGCCGGGAATCCTTCCGGCTGGCTCCCGCGGGCGGGAAGGGTAGGCCTGGTCCGGCGGCGAAGTAGGTAGCAATCGGGGCCGGTTCCCGCCAGACAGGCCGGCTGGAATGGGGGCGAAGGTGAAGCGGATCTTCCGATGGGTTGCAGGCGCGCGGCTGCCAGGCGAGGGCATGCATCCCCTCTCGAATCCGACGCACCACCGCATCACGCAATCGGCCATCGTGGCGCTTCCCGCTCAGGATCGCGAGTTCCTGGCGCCCGAGGCGGATCTCCTGATCTGGACCTACTGCGGCTTCCCCGATATGAACTGGCACTGGTACGGGACTTTTGCCGAGGACCCCAGCATCCCCTTCGATAGGCGTCTCCCGGATATCCGCAGGGAATGGGAGATCTCGCGTTATTGCGCCTGGAACTCGCTAACGCGCGAGGGGCGTTGGTATCCCCACTGGCCCCCGGATGCGCTCGATGCCACCGCCGATCACTTTTGCCGCGCCGTGAAGGCGCTTGCGGAGGGCGGCTATCATGACGCGCTTCGGATCCTCGGGGCGGCCGTTCACTATGCCGAGGATTGCGGCTCGCCCGCGCATGCGGGGCATATCGACCCGCCGCTCCACCTTCCCATGGAGCGCATCGACCGCCCGGAGATGCAGGCCGCCATTGCCATCGCCGGCTATACCCCGCGATTGCTAGGGAGTGCCCTGGATACGGCATGCGACGGCATCCGCGAGCGGGGCCAGCAGGTGGTGGCGGTGGCCGAAGCGGCTGCCGGGAAGATCCGGAAGCTCTGCGAGGCGGGGGATCAGCACGAGGCCCAGAGCGTGATGGTGCCCTGCGCGCAGGAGTGCGCGCGCTATGTTGCGGACCTTCTCCACACCTTCTGCGTGTTGGGCGGGCACGCGGGCCCGGAGACGCCCATCGCACCGTATGGCTGCAACCTGATTGCCAACGCCGATCTGGCGGAGGGCGATGATGTGCCACAGGTGCCGCGGGGCTGGTACATTCACTGGAACGACCTCGGGGATCGCAACGGTCGAGCGGGCCTGGTGGCGAGCGATCAGGGCCCGGCGTTGATGGTAGAAGCCCCCCCAGGGCAGGGGATCCATTGGCGAACGTCGTGGCCGCGCGCCGTGCGCGTGCGTCTGGGCATGCGCCTGCACCTGGCGCTCCGCTATCGAACGGAGGGGCCGCAGGGCTCCAATCGCTGTTCGCTTCGCTTCTACACCGGAAACACCACGCTCGTCGGGCTCTTCTGCACCGACCTGCTCCATCCAGCGGAGGAGTGGTGTGATGTGGGGTTGAGCGCCGATGTGCCCGAAGGCGCCTCCTGGGCACGGGTTTCCCTGGATGCGTCCGGGGGGAGTGGGAGGATTCTTTTTCGGGATCCTCGCCTCGTCCGCCTGACTCCATAGCCACGCGCTTCTCGGGCGCGTGCTACCAGGCGTCTCCTGCCGTCAGGAGGCCGATGGCGGCTTCCGCTGGCTCGGCGCTCGCTTCCGCCGGAGGCGCTTCGCTTTCGCCCTCGATGAGCGGCCGGATGGGGGCGAAACGAGCAGGGAAGGGCGCCGGATCTGCCAGCCCTCCCCAGATCCGCCGCAGTGCGTTGGCGAGCTTGCGAGGATCGTGCCGGACGAACTGATCTAGATTCAGGAGAGGGGCCGCGACCGGGATATACCCCAACCTGGCGATGGCGTCGAGATCAGCCGCGACCGCGTTCGCCCCTGTCCGCCGGTAACGCTCCGTGGCATCGGGGGGCGGTGGCTCTGTGTTGACCAGCACGAAATCGAAGCAGTCGCCCGCGCCGTGCTTCTGGAGCGCGCGCACGTGATCGCTGGCCGTGTAGCCGGTGGTCTCTCCCGGCTGGGTCATGACGTTACAGACGTATACCTTCACTCCGGTACTGCGGTAGAGGGCAGTGCGGACTGCCTTGGGAAGAAGCGTCGGGATGACGCTGGTATACAGGCTCCCGGGTCCGATCGTGATCAGAGCGGCGTTCTCAATCGCGTGAATCGCCTCGGGAAGCGGCTCGGGGTCGATAGGATCCAGTTCCACGCGTTCGATCGGCGCCGGATAGGCCGTGATCGCGCTCTCGCCACGGACCCAAGCGCCATCGCCCATGTGGCCGCGGAGGTCGATTCGTGCCAGGCTCAGAGGGAGCACGCGCCCGCGAATCGCCAGGACTTTGCCCGTCTCGCTGATGGCCGTCTCGAATGAGCCGGTAATGTCTGCGAGCGCGGCGATGAGCAAGTTTCCGAAGGCATGGCCATCCAGACCCTTGCCCGGGGCATGAAACCGGTACTGAAAGAGCTGCTTCATCAGGGGCTGTGCCTCGGCCAGCGCCACCAGGCAGTTTCGAATGTCCCCCGGTGGAATGCACCCGAGATCGGCGCGCAGACGGCCGGAGCTGCCCCCGTCGTCTGAGACAGCGACGATCGCGGTGAGATCATCGACGACGTGTTTCAGGCCTTGCAGCAGCGAGGATAGGCCCGTCCCTCCCCCCAGAGCGGCGACAGACAAATTCCTTCCACTCTCCACCCTCTTCTCCGTTCACACCCCACACCGCCCGTCATGGAGACGGGCATTGCCACCCACATCCGGCCCGCAGAGGATCGCAGGTCTCCGCGCCCGATGCCCTAAGAGGCGTTGCATAGAACCAGCCGGGCATCGCCCGGCACGCCCAATCGCGCTCCCGTCATCCCCGGTGCTATTCCCTGCATACCCCATGCCCTGTGGCGAGAAAACAGGATTTTGCCCGATCACGAAACCTACCACCCAAGAGGCGTGTCCTGGGAGCTATATAACACGATTGTTCGTTCCATTCGTCAGCCGCCGCGAGTATGGCAGCAACGCGATCGGGGTCATGCGAGCCAGCGTGACCGGGGTTGTTCGGTCATACCAGGCAGTCCCCGCCAACGGGGATCCCCAAAAGCCTACGGGCGGCGAGATGGCAAACCAGGCGAGCAAGACAACGTCCATAGGCGTCCCGCGCCGGCGATGATTGCCGGCCATGATGCTTGAAGGGATGCCCACGACGCACGATCTACGAGGCTGCCGGGGTTTCGGGCCACTTTCACGACCAGGTCTGTGATTCCGCGAAGGGCATTGGCACGTGTCGATGGCGCGTGCCTGGCAGAGGGGTCCTGAGCGGCAGCCTTGATGGAAAGGAAAAGCCTTGCAGCTTCGACGATATATCCTTGTACCAATCTTGGTTGGAATGGCTATGGCAGCCCCCGGTTGGGGCCTCTTTGGCGCAGACAACCCGCTGGTGACCCCAGCCGAGGCCGCGAACCGAATGATTCTCCCGACCCGCAACACCATCACTTCGCGCTTTGGGCCGCGACGCATGGGCTCGCACCACGGCGTGGATCTACGAGCACCGATGGGCACGCCGGTGAAGGCCTCCGCCGAGGGCCGGGTCATCTTTGCCGGATGGAAGAATAGCATCTACGGCAACATGGTTGCGATCAAGCATCCGAACGGATTGGTGACGCGCTACGCTCACCTCTCGAAGGTCTCGGTGCGCCAGGGCCAGCGGGTGTCGCGTGGCCAGGTGGTGGCTCGCTCCGGCAACACGGGCCGCAGCACCGGACCGCACATCCACTTTGAAGTGCTGAGGAATGGCCGGGCGATCAACCCGCTCAGCGTCTGCAGCTAATCCGCCCATTCAAGAAGCGGTTCTCAGAAGCAGAGCGAACTATAGAATCACTTCTTGAATAGGCTCGAAGCAGCCACTCCGAAGGCTCGCGCGCGAGGCAGGCAAAACCCCTCGCGCGCGAGCCTTCAGTTGTGTACTTCACCAAACGCCTGGATCGCCCATTCCATGAAACGGCGTCACGCGCGCGCGGCGCCCTGGATCTTGGCGATGGCGTCGATAATCTCTTGCATATCCTCCCGAGTGCCCAGGAGCATGTTCTGGGTGAACCAGACGGCCTCCTCCGCACAGGCGCGCTCTGCGACCGGGCAGGCCACCTTCGTGTAATCCACCTCGGCTCCAGCCACGGTGCCCTGAGTGCGAAAGAGGTCCGTGCGGTAGAGCGGCACGTAGCCGGGGCTGCATGGAATCCCCTCGGCCGACAGCGCGCGCAGAAACTCTTCGCGGCTCATGCCGCCGAAATCAGCCGCGTTGTAGCGGAACAGGAAGAGGTGATAGCCATGGCCTGTCACCCGCTCATCCAGGCGCATCGGGCGGACCCCCGGGATCTTCTCCAGCTCCGCGTTGAGGAAGCGGGCGTTCTCCGTGCGCCGCTCGGCCTGTTCCGGCAGGCGCGTTAGTTGCGCACGCAGCAGCGCCCCCTGAAACTCGGTCAGACGGTAGTTCGAACCCAGGACGTGGTGCTCGTACCAGGCGCCATCGGGGACGCGGCCCACATTGACGATGGACCAGCATCGTTCCTGAAGCTGCTTGTTATCGGTGACGATGATGCCCCCCTCGCCGGCATTGATGTTTTTGCTCGACTGGAAGGAGAAGGTGCCCAGATCGCCGATGGCACCCACCTTTCGACCGCGCCATGAGGCCGCGTGGGCGTGCGCGCTGTCCTCGATCAGCGTGAGGTTGTGCTTGCGCGCCAGCTCGGTGAACGCATCCAGGTCCACGGGGCAGCCGCCGACATGCACCACGATGATCGCGCGCGTGCGCGGCGTGATGGCGGCTTCGGCGGCTTTCGGATCCAGATTGTAGGTATCGGGCTCGATATCGGCGAAGATCGGCACTGCGTTGACCATCAAGACGGAAGTGGCCGTCGCGATAAAGGTGTAGGGCGGCACGATCACTTCGTCCCCGGCAGCGATGCCCGCCGCGCGCAGGGCGATCTC
>DUUU01000078.1 GCA_012841485.1 Armatimonadota bacterium | reverse complement strand
TCAATCGCAGCGGGCATGATCCCCGGCCACGTGGTGGAGTACGGGCCCAGGGCACGCCTCTATCCTAGTGGCGCGATCGGGTTCTCCACCGGCACTCACATCGTCGCGGAGTTCTCGCTTCCCTGCGCCGGCGACCGGGTTTCCGAGATCACCCTCAAGCCCGCCGGGAAATGGTCCACCGCTCCAGGCACGCTCGAAGTCTCGGTCTTCGATGCCCGCGCGAAGCGTTGGGTGAAGCTCGCGCGAAATGGCGATCTTTTCCGCATGTCACATCCAGAGCCGGCTGTTCATGGCCCCCGCAACCTGCTCCAGGTGCGCGTCTCAATCGACCGCGGGGACTTCCTCATGCATGACCTGCGGGTGAGCGTTCGCTTGCGGCAGCACCGCGACGGCTCTCGTGGGAGGTAGCCTGTTGATCACAATCCAGCAGTTGCGCAAGGAGTATAAGGCACTGGTCGCGGTGGATGACCTCTGCCTCCACCTGGAAGAGGGGGATATCTTCGGCTTCATCGGCCCCAATGGCGCCGGGAAGACGACGACGATCAAGATGCTCGCCACCCTCCTGCGCCCCACGTCCGGAACGGCGACCATCGCCGGCTTCGACGTCGTCCGCGAGCCCGAGGCGGTCCGCGCCGTCATCGGCTACATGCCGGACTTCTTCGGCGTCTACGACGACATCAAAGTGTGGGAGTACCTCGACTTTTTCGCTGCTGCCTACAAGATCCCGAAGGAGCGCCGTCACCACGTCGTCCAGGATGTGCTGGAGCTGACGGATCTCGCCGAGAAGCGAGATGCCTACGTCGAGGAACTGTCGCGCGGCATGAAGCAGCGCCTCTGCCTGGCGAAAACGCTCGTTCATGACCCCAAGGTGCTCCTCCTGGACGAGCCCGCCTCTGGTCTGGATCCCCGCGCGCGCATCGAGATCAAGGAGCTGCTCAAAGAGTTGAAGAGCATGGGGAAGACGATCATCATCTCCTCGCACATCCTCCCGGAGCTCGCCGACTTCTGCAACAAGATCGGCATCATCGAGAAGGGAAAGCTGATCATCAGCGGCGGCGTCCAGGAGATCATGCGCCAGGTGAGTGGCGGGCGCGTGCTCTTGTTGCGCGTACTGGACGAGCCGGATCGGGTGATCGAGCTTCTCTCGGCGATGGAGGGCGTGCTCTCGGCCGGCGTGGATGAGGGCCGCTCCGCCATCCGAATCGAATTCGCGGGCGATGAGGCCGCGCAACATGCGATCCTGCAGCAGCTCATTCAGAACGGCATCCGCGTCCAGTCGTTCAATGAGGTGCAGACGGATCTCGAAGAGATCTTCATGAAGGTAACCCGGGGCATCGTGTCGTGAGACGGGGAGACCGCTGTAGGGGGAGAGTGATGCTGCAGGTGCCGGCCATTCGTCTGAGCAATCCCGTGTTGGGCAAGGAGTTGCGCACGCGCATGCGCGGGAATCGGGCCTACTGGCTCCTTTTCTGGTACGTGATGCTCCTCTCCAACACGCTCATCTGCGCCTACGTCACCACGGGCGTGATGCACGCGGTAAACACGAACGTGGTGGGAGCCGATCCCATCGGCCGCGTTCTTTTTCAGGTGCTTTTCGTGGCTCAGGCCGTGATGCTCACGATGATCACGCCGGCTCTGACCGCCGGGATGATCACGCTCGAGCGGGAGCAGCGCACCTTCGAGCTGCTCATGCTCACCATGCTCCAGCCGCGCGAGGTCACCGCGGGCAAGCTGCTCTCGGCGTTTGGATTCGCGGCGCTCCTGCTCACGGCGTCGCTCCCGCTCGCGGGGATCTGCTTCATGATGGGCGGTGTCTCCCCGGGAGAAATCGCGGCTGTCTATCTGATGCTCGCGTCTGCCAGCCTCTTGTACGGGGCGCTCGGGCTGCTCGTCTCTGCGACGGTACGCACCACGGTGGTCTCAACCGCCGCGACCTATATGGCGGTCCTGGGCATCTTTGCGGTGACCGCCGCCCTGGCAGCCGGCGGGCGCAGCACGACGCTCTTCGCCGCGCTCAACCCGGTTACCGCCGTCTTCTTCTCCCTGGAGCTGGCGCCTTTCTATCACTGGCACGTGCCCGTCTGGATTCCCAGCCTGGGGATCAACCTGCTGGCAGCGCTCCTGGCCGCGGCCGGCGCCGTCCATAGGCTGGAAGCGGGCGTCTCGGAACGCCCGGGCGCCCTGCGCTGGATCACCTACGCCTTCGCCACCGCGCTCGCCATCTGCACGGTCGGAAGCGTCCTCGGAGAGTTGCCGCGGACCACCTCGCCGGATGGCCCGCGCGAAGCCGCGGCGGTCCTGGCCAGCCAGCTTTTTGTCGCGCTCGCGCTGCTCACCCTTTTCTTTTGCTCCGGCGATGCCGCCGACATCCATGGCGAAGTGCCCGTGCGCGATGCCCCCGTTGCCCCGGGGCCCCTTGCGCGCCTCGCGCGCTCGCGGCTCTTTACGGGGGGCTATGCCTCGGGGCCGGCCTACATGCTCCTCCTCTTCCTCACCGGCGCCGTCGTGATGGCCGCCGGCTTCCCGCTCGCCAGACACCCGGCCTGGGTTCTGGTCGCCGGAACCATTCTGGCCGCGCTCGGCGTGGCGCTTTCCGGCATGCTCTTCTGGATGGCGATGGTGCGCTTCTTCTCCATCGTGATGGGAAGCCGGCTTCAGGCCGGTTTGCTCGCCTTCCTGACGGCCGGCGTGCTGATGGTCCTGCCCCTCTTCAGCCTGTTCGGGTGGGACGCGTCCGTGCCGCAACCGCACCGTCTCGCCTGGGAAACGCTCTATCTCACCCCCGCCTACGCCTTCCTCGCCCTTGGGTGTACCCCAGAAACCTGGAAAGAGGCGGCGCCTCCCCTCTGGGCGGGACAAAGCCTTGCCTGGGCGATCACGATCCTCCTCTATGTGGCGCTGGCCGCCATCGTGGAGGGGTGGGGACAGGCGGTGCGCGGCCGCCAGCGCGCGCGCCACAAGACGCGGCGCGCGCTGAGTGACACGCAGCCGTGTGGCTAGCCGCGGGGGAGCACCTCCAGGGCCAGGGCGGGGTTGTCGCTGGTGATGAGGTCGGAACCGAGCGCCGCCATCCGGCGCATCCCATCCTCGTCGTTCACCGTCCACACGCTTAGAAGGCGGTTCGCCGCGTGGAGCTCGCGCGCCATCTCCTCCGTGGCCGCGGCATAGTGGGGGCAGAAAGCATCGAGGCCCAACTCGGCAACCTGGGGCAGATCCTCCGCCTTGCCGGAGAGAAGGCCAACGGTCGCCCCTGGGCGGATCTCCTTCACGCGCCGGGCGGTCTCCTGGGAGAAGGAGATGATGAAGCTCTCGTCCAGCACTCCCTCCGCCTCGAGCGTGGAGACCACCTGATCGGCGATTCCCGCCGCCTTGATCTCCACCACGAGGGCCGCGCGCCCCCGCGCTAGGCGGCACACCTCCGCCAGGGTGGGAATGCGCTCGCCTTCAAAGGCATCGCCCTTCCACGCGCCGGCATCCAGCCGCCGTAGGGCCTCCAGCGTCACCTCCGCGACGGCGCCGGTGCCGTTCGTGGTGCGATCCACGGTGGCATCGTGGATCACGACAAGCTCGCCATCCGCGGTTCGGTGTACATCAAGCTCCATCGCCGGCGCGCCCAACTCCAGGGCACGTCGGAACGCGGCCAGCGTGTTTTCCGGCGCCTCGACGGACGCCCCCCGGTGCGCCACCACCACCGGGCGCTCTGCAAGCACGTGCTGATTCATCGGTCGTCCTCCCAGCACATGCTTCCATGCGCGGCGCCCCTACTCCTCCCGGCAGCGCAATGAAGGATTCTAGGCATTCGACCTCCAAAAAGATAGAGAGAATGCCTGATGTCCGGCAGTGGAGTGCCAGAAGCCCTCTCGTCAGACCCCGGCGGCCCCGGCCTTGGTTGGATGGCCAGGGAGAC
>DUUU01000077.1 GCA_012841485.1 Armatimonadota bacterium | reverse complement strand
CAGGCGCTTCTGCGCACTGCCGATGGCAAGGGCCGCGTTTGCGCGGTCGAGGTGATGGTGGGCGTGTCAGCCGTGCGCAACCTCATCCGCGAGGGGAAAACCTTCCAGATCCCGTCGATCCTGCAGACCGGCCAATCGGATGGGATGCAGACGATGGATAGCTGCCTGATCAACCTGGTGAAGAGCGGGAAGGTGAGTCGCGAAGAGGCGCTGCCACTGGTGACGGATAAGGATACCTTCAACAAGCAAGTGGGCATGGGTGGCGCGCCGGGCGCGGGCATGGGCATGGCGATGGGTGCCCCCGCGATGGGACTGAACCTGCCTCCGCGACGCTAGGATTCTCGGGCCAGGGATCTGGGGGGCGGAACACTCCGTGGGAGAATGTGGCCGTGATCAACCTGCAAGCGCTTTTCGATGAGGCCGACCGCCGTAACGTGGCAGATATCTACCTGAAGGTGGGTTCGCCGGCGATGATCCGTGCCGAAGGCCAAACGCTTCCCTATGATAACCATGTGCTGGCCGCTGAGGAGACTCGGGCGGCTGCTCTTGAGATCATGGGCGAGGCACGGATGCGCGAATTCGAGAAGACCCAGGAGATGAACCTGGCCTACTCGGTTCCAGGGATCGGCCGCTTCCGCTGCAACGCCTTCGTGCAGCGCGGCACCGTGGCGATGGTGATGCGCCGGGTGAAAGACGAAGTGCCCACGCTGGAAGCGATGAAGCTGCCCGAGCAGCTCGCCAAGCTGGTGATGGAAGAGCGCGGGCTCATCTTGGTGACGGGCGCGACCGGCTCCGGGAAATCGACCACGCTCGCCGCGATGATCGACTACCGAAACTCCAACGCCGACGGCCATATCCTCACCATCGAGGACCCCGTGGAGTTCCTCCATCGCGACAAGAAGAGCATCGTCTGCCAGCGCGAGATTGGCACCGACACGGATTCGTTCGCCCAGGCGCTCAAGAATGCCCTGCGCCAGACGCCAGACGTGATCCTCATCGGCGAGATGCGCGACCGCGAGAGCGTCAAAGCGGCACTGGATTTTGCGGAGACAGGCCACCTTGTCCTCAGCACGCTTCACTCCAATAACGCCAATCAGACCATCGAGCGCGTGCTGCAGTTCTTCCCCGCGGAAGAGCATGCTCAGATCATGCACCACCTTGCCAATAACCTGCGCGGCATCATCTCCCAGCGGTTGTTGCGCAAGGCTGATGGCTCGGGCCGCGTCGCCGCAATCGAGATCATGATCGCCACTCAACGCATTAAGGATATTCTCAGGAGCGGCGAGTTGATCAAACTGAAAGCAACCATCGAACAGGGCCAGAACGAGGGGATGCAGACGTTTGACCAGCACCTCTACCAGCTGCACAAGGTCGAGAACGTGATCAGCCTTGAAGATGCCCTGGCTGCTGCGGATAGTCCTAACGACCTCCGCTTGCGGATCCGTGGCCTCTCTTCAGGAGGCTTGACCGTAACGTAGGGAAGGCGAAGCCTTGAACATGGCGGGGAGCGCGTCGACACGCCTCCTGTCTTTCCTGGACAGGGTGGCGGGCGCACCCGCGGGGCGGGGAGTTCGCCCGGATAGCCTGCGGAGTTGGTCCGGATTGGGAATGGTATGGGTCTGTTCGGCGGAGGCACGATAGTCGGTCTGGACATCGGCACCAGCAGCATCAAGGCGATCAGGATGCAGGCGGTCAGGAACGGCTGGGAGGTGACCGCGGCCGCGCGAGTGGCGACGCCGAGAGGCGCTGTGGCCGATGGGATGATCGCGGATGAGCGCGCGCTATTGCCCGCGATGCGGCACCTCTTCGCCCAGATCGGGGCGCGCCGGTCGATGGTGATCGCCGCCGTGAACTTCACGTCCGGGGTATCGGTGCGCCGGGTGGGCCTGCCGGTGCTCACTCCCGATGCCCTCCGCAAGCAGATCCGGACGCAACCAGACCAGTTCGGCCTCAGCCCGGGGACCGAGCAGATCCACGATTTTGAGATTCTGGGAACGCAGGGCGAGGGCAACGCCGCGCAGATGGATACAGTGCTCGTCTCTGCGCCGCGCGCCGCTGTTGAAAGCCGGCTGCACCTCCTCGAGAGTGCCGGCCTCGAGGCGGTGGCGATAGATATCGAGCCGTTCGCGCTGATGCGCTCTCTGGTGGAGATCAACCCTGCGCTCGCTGGATTGCCGGGCGCTGTCGGCATTCTTGACCTGGGTGCGGTGCATACCGATGTGACGGTGGTGCGAGGCACGAACTACATCTTCACGCGCGCCATTCCCCTTGGGGGCGACTCGTTCACCGCGGTGGTGCAGCAAGCCCTTCAGTGCAGCCCAGAGGAGGCGGAGGAGCTCAAGACTGAGATCGACCTGAACTGGCTGCTTCAGGGCCCGGGCGGGCAGGCCGATACCACGGCGTATCAGGCGACGGCGGCGATCAAGTCCGTGCTGGATGACCTCCTGCGAGAAGTGCGCAACTCCATCCTCTTCTACCAGTCCCAGCTCCCGGATGATGACGTGGAGGATGGGATGGTGGGGATGATCCTCCTTGCCGGGGGAACTGCGCTGATGAAGGGCCTGCCAGAGTATATGCAGGCGGCATTCTCTCTTCAGGTGCAACGCGCCGATTGCGCCCAGAGCCTTCCCTATCGCATCGCTCCGCGCTGCGGGAACCTCGGGCCCGAAGAATCGCCCCTCTTTGCCCTGGCCGCAGGACTGGCGGCCAAGCAGCCGGTGGATCAGGCGCGACGCGAAATCGCCAGCGGCGAGAAGCGGCGTGCTCGGGGCAAGAAGGCAGACGCCGGTGCTGCGCCTGCTCCGGCGGAAGAACCTGCTCTGCCTGGTGAGCCCGGCGATGAAGCGAGCCAGTAGAATGTACACGGGTGGGAGTAGCACATGCCGTCAGTGAACCTGATATGGGAGCAACGCCTGGTCCAGCGGAGGCACCAGCGCATTGCCGTGCTGCTGCTGGCCGTGATCGGCATCGGTCTTCTGATCATCGCTGAGGAAGTCGTGCGCACCGCCATGAAGCGCCGGGCGTGCGAGGCCGGCATCCAGCAGTGCGAGGAGCGGATCAAGAAGGCACGGCCACTGGCGGACCGAAACCGGGAGCTGCAGACCCAGATCACCGCCCTAGAGCCGACCGTGGCGCTGGTCAAAGACGCCCAGCGAATCACGCTGCGTTGGGTGGGCCTCATGGGGGAGCTCGACGCGAGCGTTCCAACCCCGGGACCGGTGTATCTCACCCAGCTCAACTTCTCGATAGGGGGAAGCAGCGCCGGGAAGCAGGTGCTGCCTGGCACCATCGGCGTGCTGAACCTGTCGGGGGTGGCGCGGAGCTATCCCCACATCGCTCAGATGATGAGGCGTCTATCGGCGCAGGCCCATCTGCGCGAGGTGCGCCTTCTGCAGGCACAGGCGATGCCGCATGAGGAGGAGATACAGTTCTCCTGTCGGGCCCAGTTTCATATTCCCGAAGATGAGGAGATCCGGATGGCGGTGAATGTCGAGGAGCAGCAGGCGGGACGAGACTATACCGCCGTGGTTCAGAGGGCGGGGGAGAAGACGGTGCTCAACCGCACTCCCCTAACCACCGAGGCGACGCGGTAGCAGCCGCCGGCAGGGGGGAAATGGTGAGTCTGCGCCTGAGACCGACCAAAAAGGTTCTGATCATCCTGGGGGTTGCCGCGCTGGCAAGCCTCGGGCTTTCCTACTTCGTGCTCAAGGCGCAGGCCAGGCAGCGTGCCGAGTGGGAGGCGAAGCTCGCCGCGAAGATGAAGGAGGCGGAGGAGTTGGAGTCTGCCGCCTT
>DUUU01000076.1 GCA_012841485.1 Armatimonadota bacterium | reverse complement strand
CGTTCAGTGCCGGGCAATCGCCGCCCGAGGTGAGGATGCCGATGCACTGTCTCCGGTACTGCTCCACCGCTCTCCCTCCCATGCCGCTTGCCAGGCAGCTTCGGGCAAGCCGTGCATGCACCGCGTGGGGTCTATTCGACGCGTGGCGCCGGCCTCCCTGCCTGACGCGCGCTCGCCGAAACGGTGGCGAGACCCGGTCAACCAGCGCGCAAGGCCCGCGAAGCGTCGCCTTCGTGGGCCTTACGCGCCACCCCATGTGCTTTCTCACTCGCCTCCTCGGTCCCCAGGGCATTCTCCTGAGGCCCCACCGGGCTCAGTCCACGTGATAGCCCAGCGCGCGCCCGATAGATTTCACCGCCTCTAGGAACTCCTCGTAGTTCTCCTCGTGCAGGCGGAAGCCACTGCGCGTAGGGCCCGTGTAGCCCGGACTATTGCCGCGCGCCGGGCGGTCAACGTACTCCCGAATATCGAACGCCATGTCGCCGGTGCGGCGCTTGCCCACCTGGAAAATGAGCTTGCTCGTCCGCCCGACCTCCATCTCCGCGACGACTTCGGCCTCGCGCAACGCGCCCGGATGCGGCTTGGCCTCTGCCTGTCCCTCGGCAGGCGGCTGTGCCGGCGCCTGCGCCTCAACCTGCTCCTCAACTCCACTCACATCCGCCATCTATCTCTCTCCTTGCACACACCCACACTGATGGAACCGTTGGGCTCCAATCCCGTTCTTCCCCATCGGTGCCATCGTTTCGCTTACTGAATCAAGATGCTGGTGCTTCTCCGAGGCGAACCGGTATTTCGATGCTCTCGCCTTCGCGGAGAACTTCCACGGTGATTCGGGCCCCCACCTGCTGGCTCTGGATCACCTCTCGCAGTGCATCGGCGCCGCGGATCGGTTGACCGCCCGCGCGCACCATGATATCGCCGCGCTGGATTCCCGCGCGAGCCGCCGGGCTGCCTGGCAAAACCTCCGCCACATAGGCGCCCGTGCCAGCGGGCAGGCCCACCGCGGCCGCCATCTCCTCCGGGAGGGGAACCGTAGCCACTCCAAGCCAGGCCCGAGCGACGCGCCCGCGCTCGACGAGCTGCTCGGCCACGCGCTGAGCGCCGTTGATCGGAATGGCGAAGCCAAGCCCCTGCGCCGTGGAGATGATCAGCGTGTTGATCCCGACCACCTCGCCACGAGAGTTCACCAGCGGCCCCCCGGAGTTGCCCGGGTTGATCGCCGCATCCGTCTGGATCATATCCTCCAGCAGGGTTCCCGGCTCCGGCGCCAATGTCCGGTTCAATGCGCTCACCACGCCGGTGGTCACCGTGCTCTGGAAGCCCATGGGGTTGCCAATGGCCACCACCGCCTCGCCTACCTGGAGCGCAGAGGAGTCGCCCAGGGGGGCGGTCGGCAGGTTGCGGCCCTGCACCTGCACCACCGCGATGTCGCTGCGCCGATCCTGGCCGATCAGCTTGCCGGGCAGCGTCTCTCCATTGGAGAGGCGCACGCGAATCTGGGCCGAGCCAGCCACCACGTGGCTATTGGTCAGAATGCGGCCCTCCGGCGTGACGATCACTCCTGATCCCTGCCCCTCCCGCGGAGGCGTCACTCCGAAGAAGGTCTGCTGGCCCGGCGTCAGTGTCTGGATGGAGACGACCGCCGGCGCGATTCGCTTGACGATGCTCACCACCGGATCGGCCGTTCCAGCGGGCTGAAGAGGCGGCTGCACGGGCGGCGCTGGTATCTGAGCAGGCGTTGCCGTTCGCATCAGCCCGAGCGTCACCCCCGTCCCCACGGCCGCGCCTAGTAACGCGGCCAAGAACAATGCGACCAGACTCTTGTGCTGCATCTACCCCTCTCTCCCTAACACGCCTGGCAGGCAGGCGCCTTCTGCAGTATACCACGACTACACGCTGCTGAAAACCCCCATAGGAGACACCCTTTGTTCCTGTATCAGGGAGGAGACCCGCTATCGCACCGCGAAAGCAGAGGGTGTTGGGTGGTCATGCCCTTACTCTTGTGAACGAGGACCAACTGCTGTGGACAAACGCGTACTTAGAATTGGGCTTCCAAAAGGGAGCCTGCAGGAATCGACTTTTGCCCTTTTCCGTAAAGCCGGATACAACCTGTCCGTGAACGGCCGCTCCTATCACGTCGAGATGGACGACCCCGAGCTTTCCGGTCTTCTCATCCGTCCGCAGGAGATTCCGCGCTACATTGAGGATGGCATCATTGACTGCGGCCTCACCGGATACGACTGGATCCTCTCCGCCGGCGCCGATCTCGTGCAAGTGGGGGAGCTGATCTATGCCAAAGTGGGCTTCGGTCCGGTGCGCATCGTCTGCGCCGTGCTCAAGGATGACCCGATCGAGGATGTGCGCGAGCTTCAGGGAAAGCGCATCGCGACGGAGTACGTCGAGCTCACGAAGATGTGGCTGGCCACTCACGAGGTGGACGCTCAGGTGGAGTTCTCGTGGGGCGCCTGCGAGATGAAGGTGCCCGATCTCGCCGATGCCATCGTCGCCAACACCGAGACGGGGAACTCGCTCCGGGCCAACGGCCTCCGCATCGCCTTCGAGTTGATGCAAAGCACAACGCGCTTTGTCGCCAACCACCGTGCCTGGGAGGATCCCTGGAAGCGGAAGAAGGCGGAGAACCTGGCGACGCTTCTGCAGGGCGCCATCAATGCCCAGGATCTCGTCGGCCTGAAGATGAATGTCCGGCGTCGCGACCTGGAGGCGGTGATCAACGTCCTCCCCGCCTTGCGCAAGCCAACCATCTCGACGCTCTCCGACGCCGAGTGGGTGGCCATGGAGACGATCCTCGAGCATCGCAAAGCCCGGGACCTGGTGCCCGAGCTGAAGCGCGCGGGCGCAGAGGGAATCGCTGCCTATCCCCTCACCATGGTCGTCTACTGACCTCGCGGACCCTGGAGATTGCTTGACGCCGCGGCCGCCTCGCCCTTGCGAATCGGCCGCGGCGCGCGTCCGACCACTCTCCGGAGTGCCGTCCGATTTCGTGCCTTGCCCGCGCTCGCCCTCCCTGCCCTCGCTTTTGACGCACCGCCCGGCGTCGGGTATAATCGTTCAGAGTGACGCGGCATCGCTGGAATACAGAGCGTACAGCACGAGGGACCATGGTAGATCAGAGCGAGGGCGATATCACGCAGCAGTTCACTTTCCCGCCGGAAGCAGCGGAGGAGTTCCTGGCGCAAGCGCCGATGGGTGCTGGCATCGTCAGTGTTCCCTCGCTCCGCATCCTGGCGGCCAACCGCCTCTTCGGGCAGCTTCTGGGGCTAGACGGACCCCCGAGTGCCCCACTCCCCGCGCGCCTGAGCGAAGGCATGGCTGCCTGCCTGCTCCCCCTCCTCGAACGGACAGCCGCCGGGGCGATCCTTCGCGAAGAGATCCGGGGGCCGGAAGCCGGGAACCGCTGGGTGGAGATCCGGCTGGGCCCCCTGCGCCGCGATGGCGTGATCCATGCCCTTGCCCTTCTGGTCGCGGATATCACTGCGCATAAACATGCCGATGAGGAGCTCCTCGAGAGCGAGATGAAGGCGCGTGCCGCTATCGAGACCGCCGTGGAGGGGATCATCACCATCGATGAAGAGGGGATCATCGAGTCGTTCAACCCGGCGGCGGCGCGCATCTTCGGTTACGCGCCAGAGGAGGCGATTGGGCAAAACGTCTCCATCCTGATGCCGGAACCGTACCGCAGCCAGCATACCGACTTCATCCGGCGCTACCTTGCCACGGGCCAGGCACACATCATCGGCATCGGCCGGGAGGTCATCGGGCAGCGCAAGGATGGCACCCTCTTCCCAATGGATCTGGCGGTCAGCGAAGTCCGCCTCGCGGACCACGTCCATTTCACGGGGCTGATTCGCGACATTACCGAGCGGAAGCAGGCCGAGGCGGCGCTCCGCCAGGCACAGCGGCAAGCAGAAGAGGCGTATCACCGCGAGAAGCAGATCGCCCAGCG
>DUUU01000075.1 GCA_012841485.1 Armatimonadota bacterium | reverse complement strand
TGGCGGGAGACGCCCTTCAGCGTGCTCCTCGACGATGGAATCGTGGAGGGCCGTTTCGACCGCGTCGTGGTCTACCGCGATGCCGAGGGCCTCCTCCGGGCGGACCTCCTCGACTATAAGAGCGATAGCTTGGAGACTACTACCATCCAACAGGCGGTCGAGATCCATCGCCCGCAGGTCGCGATGTATGCGCTCGCGTTGCAGCGGATGCTCGGCATTCCGGCCACGCAGGTGCGCGCCCGGCTCCTCTTCACCGCGGTTGGCCGGTGCCGCGAGGTCCGCGTGAGGTAGGGGGCCAGAGGCACGGAGAACCCGGAATCCTGCCCACGGAACGGAAAATTCCCTCCTTGACAGAGTGCCGAGGCTCGTGTTAGACTGTTGTTAACAAGATTGGGCCGCAGGCAAGCGGCTGGAGACACCCATCGCCTTTAAGTCGGTCCCGTGAGGCCGACAAGGTCGGATGGTGCGCACTCATACCTGGGAGCCTCCATGCGCCTGAAGGCGAGGAGGCTCCCTTTCTTATGTACCTGGCCCTGGGGCCTGAGGAGATGGCGTGGCAGCAACACATGGCACGCGCGTGATGGATGAGCAGGATATCCGCCGGGCGCTCACCCGGATCGCGCACGAAATCATCGAGAAAAACCGCGGCGCCGAACACATTGCCCTCATCGGCATCCGCACCAAGGGCGCCCCCCTCGCCGCCCGCCTCGCCGCGCTGATCCATCAGTTCGAGGGCGTTCCCGTTCCCGTCGGCGAGCTCGACGTCGCCGCCCACCGTGATGACGACCGCCGGGCCGCCACCGACACTTCCGATATCCGGTTCGACGTCACCGGGCGCGTCATCGTCCTGGTCGACGAGGTGTTCTACACCGGACGCACGATCCGCGCGGCGCTGGGTGCCCTCATGGACCGCGGCCGGCCCGATGCCGTCCAGCTCGCCGTCCTGGTCGACCGAGGGCACCGCGAGTTGCCGATCCGTCCAGACTACGTGGGCAAGAACCTGCCCACCGCCCGCCGCGAATATGTGCGCGTGATGCTCCGCGAGTTGAACGGCGAAGATGCCGTGGTGATCGAGAAGGATGTGGCACCATGAGCCTGGCGGGACGGGATCTGGTCTCGATCAACGGCTTCAGTGATACGGAGATTCGGGCAGTTTTCGATCTGGCGGATGAGATGGGCCGCCGCTTGGAAAGGCGTACCGCGTCTGGCCCATGCCGTGACCGGATCATGGCCACGCTCTTCTTCGAGCCCAGCACGCGCACGAGGCTCTCCTTTGAAAGCGCCATGCTCCGCCTCGGTGGCCAGGTGATCTCTATGCCGGACGCGCGCTCTTCCTCTGTTGCCAAGGGCGAGACAATTGCCGATACGGTGCGCGTGATCCAGCACTACGCGGATCTGATCGTCATCCGCAATCCCCTCGACGGTGCGGCGCGCGTGGCCGCGGAGTACTCCGACGTGCCGGTGATCAACGCCGGCGACGGCGCGCACGAGCATCCAACACAAACCCTCTGCGACCTCTACACCATCTGCAAGGAGAAGGGTTCTATCGAGGGGATGAACATCGCCCTCTGCGGCGACCTGCGCTACGGGCGCACCGTCCACTCTCTCGCCTATGCGCTCGCGCGCTTCGGCGCCCGGATTACCTGCGTCGCCCCGCCGGGCCTGGAGATGCCCGACCACGTGCGCAACCGCCTCCACCGCGACTACGCCTGCATCCCCGCGGAGTTCACCTCCCTCGACCAGGTAGTCACCGATCGCGAGGTGATCTACCACCTCCAGGTGCCGGCGGCTCAGGCCGCCGACGCGGCCGGCAGCAACCAGTTAATGCCGGTGTGGGACCTGATGTCGCTCTTCGACGTGATCTATCTCACCCGCGTCCAGAGAGAGCGTTTCCGCACCCACGCCGAGTATGAGGCTGCCGCGGGAAGCTACGCTATCAAGAAAGCGATGCTCGACAAGGCGAAGAAGGACGCCCTCATCA
>DUUU01000074.1 GCA_012841485.1 Armatimonadota bacterium | reverse complement strand
CGCCGGCCCGCGTCGCCACGCGCGAGACGCCCCCGCCCATCGAGGCCGAGCCGCTCCCGGACATCCCCATGCCAGAGCCGCTTCACGCGCGCAGCGTGCGCCATCCGGAGTGGATGCGGAGGGCGCAGGACGTGGAGCAGGCGACGGCGGCTTTGCGCGGCCAGCCGCCCCGCAAAGCGGTGGTCGCGCGCATTATCAAAGCCTCCTTCTAGCATCTCTTTGGCAGGAAAACAGGCCTGCGCACGGAATAGAAAAGCGCGCGGGTGGAGCCTCACCCCGTGCTTACCGTGAGAATGCGAGGTGCTCCTGTCATGAGATACCGCCTTCCGCTTCTGCTATCGGTTCTCTTCTGCCTGGCGGCGCCTGTGCTCGGTGCTCTCGACCGCCGGCCCGTCTACGACCGCACTTTCTTCGAGCCTTCGGAGCAGGTGGTCACTCCGCACATCGCCTGGGCGAAGCCAAACGCAGCGGGGCCGGTGCGCGTCCTCTTCATCACCCATCGCAACGCCATGCGCGAGGTCATCGAGATTGCCCAGCGTCTTGAGATGAAGTACACCGTCTTCGCGGCTGAGACGCCGACGAAGTTCGGGGAGACGGGACTCGGTGTCGATGCTGCCTGGCGGCTCATCAAGGGCAACTCCGCGGAGGAGCTGCGGGCCGACCTTCTGAAGAAGCTGGAGAAGGAGTACGACGTGATCGTCGTGGCCAACTTCCAGTGGGATCTCCTCCCGATCGAGGCGCGCTATGAGATCCTGAAGAAGGTGAAGGCGGGCACCGGCCTGGCCGGCCTCATCACCGGGCGCGACGAATTCCTCGGGAAGCTGTTGCCGGACGCCTCTCTTGCCTGGAACTGGGCCGTCTGGAGCGGCGCCGCGGAAGGAATCTCGGACTACTTTGGCAAGGGCGTCTTCACCGGCGGCGTCGACTATGAGACGCGGCGCTCCGGGGAGGGAAGCGTGCGCATCACCTGCACTGAGGCGGTGAGGGGCAGCCGTGAAAGCCCTCGCGCGGGCTACTCCCAGACAAACATTCCGGTGGAGAAGAACACGCGCTATCGCTTCTCGGTGTGGTACCGAACGCGCGGCGCGCGCGGGACGAGTATCTCGTTTCACCCCCTGGGCGGCCTCACTCTGGAGGCCTCCGACGAGTGGAAGCAAGCCACGGCCGTGATCGATACGAAGGATCACGACCGCTTCAACGTTTATCTGCTGGCCTACCACGTCGGCGACGTTTGGTATGATGACGCGCACCTCGTGAAGGAGGGCGGTGATGGCACCAACCTCCTGAAAGGTCCGGAGCTTGAAAAGCCGCGTGGCGCCGCGGAGGAGCCTTTCCTCACGCGTGGGGTACCCTACGCGGCCCTGCCGGCGTTTGCTCGCATCGCCAGCGCCCGTGAGTTTGGGGAGAGCGTGCTGCAGACGGGACAGTTCCGGCGCGGCCGGCTGTGCGTTCTCCGGGGTTTCACCCCGCCGCGCAACCAGGGAATGACCCCGGGGCTCTCCGGCAGCGCCCTCACCGCGTCTTCGCTCGATTATGACTATTACCTCTCGCTGGCAATCCGGGCGATCTTGTGGGCCGCCGGTAAGGTGCCCGCCGTGCAGATCGAAGCCCCGGATGCCCCCCGGACCGTGCTCCAGCGCGAGAGCGGTGGGCGAGTCCCCTTCGCGCTTTCGGCGGACGGGCCTCAGACGGGTCTGAGCGCGCGCTTTGCCTTGCGCGCTCGCGATGGCCATGTGTGGGATGCCCGCGAGGAGAAGCTGACCGTCTCCGGCAGAACGTCGCTCGAATACCCGATGCCGCGGGTACCCGCGGGCGACTATTTCGTTGACCTCTGGGTGAAGCGCGGCGGGAAAACGGTGAACTGGGCCTCGGCGGCAGTCACCATCGAGGCGGCCGACCGCCTCTCCGAAGCGAAGATCCCGGAGAGCATCGCCATTGGCGAACCGGTAGCGGGGCAGGTGAGGGTGACTCTGAAGACGCCGGGGGCGAAGCAGCTGCGCCTGCGCCAGTTCGACAACTACGGCCGCCTGGTAGCCGAGAGAGTGCTTCCCGTGCCGGCAGGGGGCGGCGAGGTTGCCTTCTCGCTGCCCGCGCCACGACCGGTGTCACTCCTCCAGCATCTGGAGATCGCGCTCCTCTCTGCCGGAGAGCCGGTCGAGAGCGTGCGCCTTCCCTTCTCCTACCGCGACTTCTCTCCCCCGCGCGACGACATCCGTTGGGTGATGTGGGATGGCATGGCGGGCGATTCCTACATCGGACGCATCATCGCGCGCGAGTTTCGCAAGGCGGGCCTCGACAGCCAGTACACCGGGCTCTCCGAGTGGGCCATCCGCGAGAACATGTGGCACATCCCCTACGTGACGCGCTTCGTGGACCGGAAGACCGACTGGTACCAGGAGAAGCGCACGCGCGCCCCGGATGACCTGGTTCGCGACCCGTGTCTGACCGACCCGGCCTATCGCGCAAAGCTGCGCGAGGATCTGCTGCAAGCCGTGCAGCGCGTCACGCGCTTCGGTACCAGCGAGTTCTCCCTCGGCGATGAGAACCACTTCGTCGCCGGCAACTTCGATCTCTGCATGTCGCCCACGTGCCTGGCGGATTTCCGTGAATGGGCCAGGAGGGAGTATCGCGGCGATCTGGGCGCGCTCAACAAGGAGTATGGCACCGCCTACACCTCATGGGAGCAGGTCCGTCCGGCGACGCTCGAAGAAGCGCGCAAGAGCGGGAACTACGCCCCCTGGGTGGATCACCGCCGGCACATGGAGACGGTGTGGGCCGGGATCCACCAGTATGCGCGCGACGTGATCCGCGAGGCCGTCCCCGGGGCGCGTGTTGGCTATGAGGGCTCGGACACCCGGGCGGGTGCCTACCATGCTGCCGACTACTGGCAGATCATGCGCGCGATGGACCTGAACAACCTCTACTATCGCGACTTCCAGGGAGCGGCCGTGCGCGATTTCGCCGATCCGGGAACGCTGTATGGCGCCGGGTGGTATGGCGGCTACGCGAACAACCGCAACGAGGAGTTCATGCGCTGGTATCCCTGGATGGTCCTCTTCCAGGGCACCAACTCTTACTGGGTATGGATGGGCTGTGGTTCCGCGGGCGCCGTCATGGCCTTCGACGCCTCGCTCTACCCGTTCTTCGCCGCCAACGCGGAGGAGATGCGCGAGATCAAGGGGGGTGTCGGCAAGCTGTTGATGCATGCCGAGCGCCAGCACGATGGCGTGGCGGTTTACTGGTCACCCGCGAGCGTGCATGTGCGCGAGTTCACTCCCGGGATGCCCGAGGCGGATGATGCGCTCAACGCCACCGTGCGTGTGCTCGATGATGTGCAGGTGCAGCCGCGCGTCCTCTCCTATGCGGAGCTGGAGAAGCTGTCGCCCCAGCGCTTCAAGCTGCTTTTCCTGTTGCAGGCGCAGGCGCTCTCCGATGCCGAGGCGGAGGCGATCCGTCGTTTCGTCCGCGAGGGGGGCACCGTCGTCGCCGATCTGCGCCCCGGCGTGCGCAACGAGCACGGGACGGCGCGCGCGGCGGGCGCCCTCGATGATCTCTTTGGGGTGAAGCAGAACGCAGCCGCCCCCGATCTGAAGAGGGCGGAGCCTGAACTACTCGAGCCGGCACGGAAGCTGCCGCCGGCGGTGGTAGATGCCAGCCTGCGCGTGGCGGGCGGGAGAGCCTCTGGCCGGGCGGGCGAGACCCCGGTGGTGATTCGAAACGCCTTCGGCAAGGGGCAGGCGATACTCCTCAACCTCTCATGGGCCGACTATCTGGCGCGAGAGCGGACGGCAAAATCGGCCGGCGCCGACTACGCCTTCTGGCCAATCAACGAGGAGTGGCGTGCCCTGGTCCGCGCCCTCTGCGAGGATGCGGGGATCGTGCCAGCGGTCTCGATGGCGCCGTCGCTCCCGCGCACGCAGGTGGTGCGCTTCCGGAGCGGGAACGCCGAGTATGTGGGCGTGCTCGCAGGGCTCCCGCGCGACCCGAACGCCTACACCGCCAAAGAGGCGAAGCTCCCCGCGGCACAGCAGACGACCATTCGCTTCGGCCGCACGGCACACGCCTACGACGTTCGCGCGGGCCGCTACCTGGGGAAGGTGGATCAGGTGAGGACGCCGGTGCGGGCGGGGCACGCCCGGCTCTTCGCGCTCCTCCCCTACGCCGTCTCCGAGATCCGGGTCAGCACGTCTGCCGTCTCGCTGGGTCAGGAAGCGCGCGTGCGCACGGAGTGCATCACCGCGGGCGAGAAGCCCGGCAGGCACGTCCTGCGGGTGCGGTTTGTTGGCCCGGATGGGAAGGAGCGGCGCGAGTATCAGCAGAGCGTCGTCGCGGAAGAGGGCAAGGCCGAGCTCTCCTTGCAGCTGGCGCTCAACGACGCGCCCGGAACCTGGAGCGTTGTGATTCGGGATGTCGCCACCGGCGTGACGGGGAAGGCCGCGTTGCGGGTGACCGGCTCGCCGGCCGGGAGCGATTGGTCACAAAAAGCCGAGGGCGAATGGTAAGCCCGTGCCGCCGGTCTGGGGCGTGGAATGGCGAGCCTGTGATGGCCCGAACGGGATGATCGGCCCCGGCCGCGATGTAGGGGCGAACCTTTGGTGTTCGCCCTGGTTTCGGGGTTGGCTCCCGCATGGAGGACGCGGCATGGCCCGGATGGGTGTGCCGCGCTTCCGGCGGCGGGTGACCGGCAGGCATCAAGGAGGCCCATGGTGGTTGCAGAGATCTATCGCGTGATCCGTGGAGGCTGGCAAAGGATCCTCACCGCCGTCTTCGAGGGGTGGAGACGTGGAACGGGAGCCACAGACGGGAGAACCCTCCTGGGGTTCCTGCTCCTGGCGCTTTCGGGCCCTGCGATGGCGGCGGAAAGCGCGCTCGAATACCCGCTTTACCGGGTGGCCGTGGCGCCGCTCCTCGATGGGAAGATCGAGGGGGATCCGGGGTGGCAGGGGGTGCCGGTCGCGACGGGTTTCTTCCGGCTGGGCGGCGGCTACACCGCGGCGAAACAGACGGAGGTGCGCGCCGCCTGGGATGGGCGGGTGATCTACCTGGGGATCCATTGCGAGGAGCCGGATATCGCATTGATCGAGGGCGCCGGCAAGGATGGCGGCGAGCTGTGGTCGGAGGACGGCGTCGAGGTCTTCGTGCGTCCTGAGGGGGTGGCCGGGTTCCACCAGTTCATCGTCAACACGGCGGGCGCCAGGCGGGCTGCTGGGCTTTCGGATGGCACGCTGGAATGGCAGGCCGCCGCTTCTCGTTCCGCCGATGCCTACACGCTGGAAGTGGCGTTGCCGCTGGCGCTTTTCGGCGAGCCAGCCCGGGCGGGGAGCGTGTGGCGCGGCAACTTCTGTCGCAACATCTTCACTACCCAGTCCGGCGGCGACCGCTTCACGACGTGGGCGCCCCTCGCTGCCAGCTTTCACGAGTGGGAGCGGTTTGCCCGCTGGCACTTCCGCGATGAATCGCCCGATCCTGCGGCAGTGCCCGCTCGGGAAGCACGCCTGAACGGCGCCTACCGCGCGCACTTGCGCGCCGAGGCGGCGCGCCTCTCCAAGCGCGGAAACGAGTACCTTCCGGTGCTACGCAAAGCGATGCGCGTTCCCCGCTTCGAGGAGCCGGCCACTCAGCTCATCCGCGAGTGGGAAGAGGCCGCGCGCATCAGTCGCCTGGGCCGGCTCGCGCCCGCGCCGGAGCTGCGCCGGGCCGTCGCGGCGAGCGAGCGCCTGGTGGAGCGCTCCTTTACCCTGAAGTACGAGTTTCTCTTCTGGGAGCTGTTCTCAGAGTGACGCGTAACCAGCCCTGAACGACCGGTGACAGGGGAAACGCCCGGCGTAAGGGAACACAGAGAGGGACAAGCGGCGGTTGTTCGCCAGCATGTAAGGGAAGAGGCAAATGAGGTACCTGCTTCAAGGCTGTGCAATCCTGCTCTGGATGACCATGGCGGCGCATGCGGCGCCACTCCCGCTGGTGGTGGAAGGGCGCTCGGACTACGCGATCTACCACGCGGCTGATGCACCAGATTCGGTGAAGGAGGCGGTCGCGGAGCTGCGCGAGTATATCCGCAAGGTGACGGGGGCGAGCCTTCCAATTGTCCAGCAACCGCGCGAGCCGATGATCTCGCTAGGGATGAACGACGCCGCGCGGGCGGCGGGTCTCTCCGCCCAGGGGATCCCCCTCGAAGGCTTCCGCATCGTCACGCGCGGCCGGAATCTCTTCATTCTTGGACCGGACACCGCTGGGGACGAGCGAACGCCGGAGGGTGGCACGAGCGCCGGCACCCGCAACGGCGTCTACGCCTTCCTGGAGGAGTGCCTGGGTATCCGGTGGCTGATGCCCGGCCCTCATGGCGACTACGTGCCGCGGGCCACCTCGGTTACCGTCCCGGAGATGGACCGAACCGATGCTCCCTTCTTTCTCAACCGGCGCGTGCCCTACACCCAGGAAAGGCGCGCCGAGGTGCAGCAGTGGTGGGCCCGGCAGCGCCTGGGGTGGAGCCTCACCCTGAGCCACGGGCACAACTGGCACTCCATCCCGCCGGAGGCGTTCGACCAGCACCCCGACTGGTTCGCCGAGATCGGCGGGAAGCGCATTCCGCCCAGAGGCTGGTATAAGCTGTGCGTCACCAACCAGGGGTTGATCCGTGCTTTCGCCGAGGGGGCTATCCGCCGCTTCGATGAGAATCCAAAGGCGACGACCTACTCGCTCTCGCCTTCAGATGGCGGCGGGTGGTGCCAGTGCGCGGCCTGCCAGGCACTGTACGAAAAGGATCCAAACGGCGACCTCTCGGTGACGCCGGCGATCCTCACCTTCTATAATGAGGTGGCGAAACTAGTCGCCCGAAAATACCCGAACAAGCTGTTGGCCGGCTATGTCTACGCGGCCTACGTCTTCCCGCCCAGCAAGCCGATCCGCCTGGAGCCGAACCTCTTCCTGGTGTGGGCGCCAAGCTTCGATTACGGCTTCACCCTCTACCGCCCGGAGCTGCAAAAGCAATGGGACGAACTGGTGGCGCAATGGCGTGGGGTGACGGACAACATCTCCTACTATGACCTTCCGAACTGCGTGCATAACGGCGCAGGCGCGCCCAACCCGCCGGGGCTGAAGATCCTGAAGTTCCTCTATCCGCGGCTGAAGCAGGCGAAGATGAAGGGCGTCTACGTCTACGGCAACCCGGCATGGGGGCACAGCGGGCCGATGAACTACCTCCTGGCCCGGCTGGCCTGGAACCCGGATGCCGATATCGATGCGCTCTTCAACGAGTTCTGCGAGAAGGCCTACGCCGAGGGCGCCGAGGAGATGAAGCGCTTCTTCCACTTGCTCGATGAGGAGACGGAGCGCTTCTTCATCGCGAACACGAAGGAAACCTATGTCCTGAGCGAGGCGCGCATGCGCGACGTCTACGCGAAGCGCTTCCCGGAGATGGAGCGTCTCTACCGTGCCGCCATGGCAAAGGTGCGCGACGCGGAGGCGAAGGCGCGTCTGGAGATGCTCGGGCTCAACCTCTCGGTGCTCCATTGGAACTTGCGCCAGCGGAAGATGCTTGCCCAGCCAACGGCGTCTATCTTCCACCTGGAGGATGCGGCTTTCTTTGCCCTGCTGAGGAAGCATGCCAATTCCCTGGCGCTGGCGCCATCGGCCTTGTCGGCTAAGCCCGCCGTCGTGGATCGCCCGCTCACCGTTCAGATCCCCGGCAAGCTGGCTCACCCATCGCCCACCATCCCGTGCCTTTTCCGTGGCGACCAGCATCTGGTGCTCCGGCCCAGTGGGAACGAGCCGGTGAGGGTCTCCTTCCGCTCGGTCACCAGTCGAGGCGCGTTGCTCCACTACTCCCTCTATGCCGCGGATGGCGCGGAGGTGACCCGCGGGCTGGTGAGCGCCGAAACGCCGCTTGTGATCGACACGCCGGCCTCACCCTACTACCACCTCTATTTCTCGGCGAAATCGGCCACTTTCGGGGTCGTGGTCGAGGGGGCTGCGTGGGCTGCGAATGGGCATATGAGCGACCAGGGGTTGCACTTCCTAGGAAAGGTCACGCCGCTCTACTTCGAAGTGCCTCAGGGTGTGGCCTCGTTCCAGCTCTCGCTGGGGGCGACACCTCCCGGCGAGACGGCGGTTGCCACCCTCTACGCTCCGAATGGGCGCGAGGTGGCCCGGTTTGATTGCACCACTATCCCCGTGGATCGGAAGCGGATCACGGTGCCGGCCGGTGGCGCCGGCTTCTGGAAACTCGTCGTCGAAGAGGCCCCCACCGGAGTGATCGATGACGTCTGGATCCTGGCGAGCCCAGAGATCCCCGGCTTCTTCTCCCTGGCGCCCGACCAGGCGCTGAGTGTTCGCCCCCACTAGCCGGGCAAGCAGCGGCGGCGATTTCGTGAGAGCGCATGTGCGCCTCTCGCTCCGGCAAAGTGATGGTTAGGGTGTGGAGCGAGGGATAGGGCACGTCCTGGCTTTCAGCGGGACGGCAAGGCTTCGCGTGTCCGGAAGCTATCGTTGAGCACCAGGCGGCCTGCGGATCCAGTGCCGTCCGGGCTGCCGGCGCGAGGCCGGCGCATCAAGGGTTCGGCCTCTCGTCCGCTGGCCCCGCCGCCGTGGGTTCCCCTTCTGCGGGCATTCGCTGCCGGATGCAGCGATCCAGAGTGGCGACGTCCACCGGCTTGGTGAGGTGGCCCTCGAAGCCGGCCCTCTGGGCGCGCTCCAGATCCGGAGGGGCATCGTAGCCGGTGATGGCAAAGGCGGGAACCGAGCGCATGGAGGGAAGCTCGCGCGCGCGGCGCAGGAACTCGTAGCCATCCATCCCCGGCAAGCCGATATCGGTGACGATCACCTCGGGATGCTCGTGTTGGAGCCACTCGAGCGCGGCCTCGCCGGTTGCCTCCGCGTGCACTGCATGTCCGAGGGCCTGTAGCTCCTCCTTCAGAAGCGCGCAGGTATCGGGGTTGTCTTCAATCAGGAGCACGCGCGTTCCCGTGGGGCGCTGCGGTGGCTGCGAGGCGGGGGCCTCTTGTGGGCTGGAGACCAAGGGCAGTTCCACGATGAAGCGGCTTCCTGTGCCGGGCCCCTCGCTCTCGACGCGGATGTTTCCGCCATGCAGCTCGGTGATCGACTTCACCAGAGAGAGGCCGATGCCCAGGCCTGCGGCCCTGCGCCCGGCCACCTCGCCCTGCTGAAAGATGGCAAAGAGTTCCGGGAGCAGGTCGGGGCTGATCCCGATCCCGGTGTCGCTGACGGTGATCCGTGCCATCGAGTCTGTCCTCTCCAGGAGCACGCACACCTTCCCGGGGGATGGGGTGAACTTGATCGCGTTGGAGAGGAGGTTCATCACCACTTGCTGCAGCCGGTCCGGGTCGCCATGCACCCACAGGCCCGGCTGGAGTTGCACCTGAAGGTCGAGGCCCGCCTCATCGGCATCGCGCTGCTGGGTTTGAACGGCAGCCTGAACGACGTTGTCGAGCAGGGCCGGCAGGCACTGCAAGCGCATCTTCCCTCGCTTTATGCGCGAGAGATCGAGAAGATCATCGATCAGCCGGGCCTGCAACTTCACGTTGCGTTCGATGATGGCCACGGTGCGCTGTACGCGCTCTTCTTGTGGTGCCACGCGTTTGAGCACCGCTGCTCCGGCGAGGATGGGCGCAAGGGGGTTGCGCAACTCATGCGAGAGCACCGCGAGAAACTGGTCCTTGGCCGCGTTGGCCGCGGTGGCTTCCTCGTAAAGACGCGCGTTCTCGAGGGCGACGGCGGCGCGGTGGGCGAGGGCAGTGGCAAGCGTCACTCTGGGGCCGTCATAGGATCGCCCCGATTCCGCCATGAAGAGGACAAAGATGCCGAGCATCCGCTCTCTCGCGCGCAAGGGCACCACGAGCGCCGAGGTCGCACCGATCTCCCGTATCGTCTCCAGGTGATCCGGGCTGGTGGCGAGGGTCTGCAGGAGGGTCTCCTCCGCTGCTGGGATGACTATCGGACGGCCCGTATGGAGGCTCTCGAGACAGGGCAGCGCCTGGTGGATGGGGGGCGTCGGCATGGTCAGAAGGCGCTTGGCAAGGTCGGCCTTCGCCGGGTTGGCATGCTCCAGGGCGACGCGGTGCGTGTTGCCGCTCTCGTCGATCGTGTAGGCGATGCACCAATCGCCCAGGGTCGGCACGGCGAGCCGGGCGAGCGTGGCGAGCTGCGCCGTCGCATCCAGCGATTCGCTGAGGGCCCGCATCGCTTTGGCCAGGAAGCGCTCGGCCTCTGCCATGTGCCTCTTCGCGGTGATGTCGCGGTCAATACCACGATAGCCGCGAAACTCGCCTGACTTGTCGAAGATGGGGGTGCCGCTTGCTTCCAGGATGACGATGCTTCCATCCTTGCGGTAGTAGTGGTTCTCCAGGCCGGCAAAGGCCTCGTGCCTCGCCGCGAGTGCGCGGAACCGCTGGCGAACGCGCTTGCTCGCTTCCGCTGGCATGAAGTCAAACGGGGTCTTGCCCACCACCTCCCCGGGCTCATAGCCGAGGATATCCTTCACCCTTGGGCTGGAGTAGATGAAGACGCCCTCGGCATCCACCTCCCAAATCCAATCGCTGATCCTCTCGACGAGCATCCGGTAATTCTCTTCGCTGGCGCGCAGCGCCTCATTCGTTCGCTTCTGCTCCGTGATGTTCCGAACCACGGCGACTGCCTGGCGATCCCCGAGTGGTGACACCCGCATTTCGAAAAACTGGGGCCCGCCCGCGATCACGAGCGGGTACTCTGTTTGCGTCGTCTTTCCCGTCTCCAACGCCGTCCGAATGGCGTCCTCCACCTGCCGCGCCGCATCCGGCGGGAGCACGTCCCGGACGCGTTTCCCGAGGAGCTCCTCCATAGGGATGTAGAGATCCGATGGCTTGCCGGCTCGGACATCAAGGTAGGCGCCCTCGGCATCCACGCGGAAATAGAGGTCTGGCAGAGCGCGGAAGGTGGCGTCTAGCTCGGAGGTGCGCTGGCGCAACTCCTCCTGAAGCCGCTTCAGCTCCGTGATATCGATATGGGCCGCGAGGGCTCCACGGCACTGAGGCACTGGCACCAGCCGCAGGAGGAACCAGCGCATCACCCCGCCACTGGGACAGGGGTATTCTAGATCAAAACCCTGGCGCTTGCCATCCAGGATGGCGCGGAGCCCCTCATAGCACGCGCTGGCGCCCTCAGACCAGGCTCCGACGGCGCGCTGGCACACCTCCAGGTAGCTCGCGCCCACACCGGTTTTGGCGGGGTCGCCACCATTCTCCTGTATGAAGCGCTCCCATGCCTTGTTCACCCGGGTGATCACGCCACGTTCATCGATGAGGGCGATACTGGCGGGGACCGTATCGAGGATGAGGCTTGTCGCCTCGTCGCTGGCGCGGAGCGCCTCCTCCATCTGGTGGCGTTTGGTGATATCCATCACGACCACGCCGACGCCCTCTACCTCGCCGGCGCGATTCCTTGCTGGATAGTAGCTCGACAGAAAGTGGATGATCTGCCCGGGAGCCCCGGGGCGCTCCATGGGCAGCTCGAGGCCTACGGCCGGTTGGGCGGTCTCGATGACCTGCATGAGGATCGGGGCGATATGCACGGCCTTACCCGGAATGACTTCATGGATGCTCCGGCCTAGGTGCTCCTCCACGGAGAGGCCATTGTAGGCGGCCAGGTACTGGTTGATCCGGATAAAGCGTAGTTCGCGATCCAGGAAGGCGAAGCCCACCGGTGCAGACTCCAAGAGCAGATCGAGCTGCGCCAGTGTCTCCTCGCAGCGGCGCACGCGCTGTATGGCTTCCGCACTTCCGTCTTCACCCTGCGGCTGGTGTTCCATCATACTCCGCTACCTGCATCCTACACCGTGGCGCAACAGAGCGCCTGCCAAGAAGCAAGCGCCGTCGGGTTCGGGCGAGTACACCGGCAAGATAGGAGTTTATCCCCAGCGCAGGGAGGGCCCAAACCCGTGAGACCACTGGGTCCGGATCAAGCGATGGCCTCTACCTCGCGCCAGGCCTCCTCGGCCCTGGTGACCATGCTATCCACCACGCGAAGCCCATCCTCCCAGAATGCGCGCTGCGAGATATCGATGCCGGCCCCGGCCATCAGGTCGGCGGGGCGCTTCGAGCCGCCTGCGCGCAAGATATCAAGGTAGCGGGGTACGAACTCCTGCCCTTCACGCTGATAGCGAGCATAGAGCGCGATGACCAGAAGCTGCCCAAAGGCGTAGGCGTAGACGTAGAAGGGAGTGTGGATGAAGTGGGGCACATACATCCACCACACGCGATGTCCCTCGCCCATCGCCACGGAATCGCCAAACATCGCTTGGATCGACTCCTGCCAGAGGGCATTGATGCGGTCGGTGGGCAGTTCGCCGTGCTCGCGGCGGGCGGCATGAAGGCGCTGCTCGAAGCGGTACATCGCGGTCTGGCGGAAGACGGTGGCGAAGATGCCTTCGATCTGCTCCGTCAGGAGGGAGAGGCGGTCGTGCGCCGGAAGATCGCGCGCAAGCAGGGCGTCGAAGGTCAGCATTTCGCCGAAGACGGAAGCGGTCTCCGCGGCGGCGAGCGAGGGATGATACTCGAGGAAGTGCTGGCCGGAGGCGAGCAGGTCGTGGATACCGTGGCCCAACTCATGCGCGAGGGTGAGCACATCGCGCTGCTTCCCCAGGTAGTTCATCAACACGTACGGATGCCAATCGGGGGCGATGCCCATGCAAAACGCACCGCCACGCTTGCCCGGGCGCACCTCCGCGTCTACCCAGCGCTGATCGAAAAACCGCCGGGCCAGATCGCCAACCGTTGGCGAAAAGCGGGTGTAGGCATCGACGACGATATCGCGCGCCTCCTCCCAGGGTGTAGCACTCTCCTCCGGGAAGAGGGGAGCATAGCGGTCGTAGTGGTAGAGCTGGTCGAGGCCCAGCATCTCGCGCTTCAGGTGATAGTAGCGAGCGACTGTGCCGAAGTGATCCACGCAGGCATCCAGCATCGTATGCACGGTGTCGGTATCCACTTCGTCGCTGAGGTGCCGCGAGGCTTCCGGGTGGCTGAAGCGGGTCAGGCGGTCATCCACTGCCTTGTCGTGTGCTAGGGTGTTCGTGATGTAGCTGAGGAGCCGGGAACGCTCCTCCATCCCGGCTGTGAGCGCTGCCGCGGAAGCAGCACGCACCGTGCGGTTGGCATCGTGCTGCTTGGCGAGGATCTCGGAGAGGTTCATCTCCTGGGTCGCACCATGGAGCTCCATCTTGAACGTGGCGGCACCAATCGTCTCGTCGAAGAGGCGTTGGAACGCCGAACGCCCGGTGATCGACTTCTCCAGGAGGATCCGCTCCTCCGGCTCGGTCAAGCGGTGGGGCCGCTCGCTGCGCAGATGTTCCAGATAGTGGCGGTACTCGGCAACGGTGGGGTCTTCCAACAGCCGGGCGAAGTGATCGTCCGGAAGCTCTACGATTTCGAGGGAGAAGAAGAGGAGCTGGCGCCCAATGGCGACTTCACGCTCTTGAGCCAGCTGAACGAGCGCGCCATGCGCGGGGTTGAGGCTGTCGGCGGCGAAAACGAGCTGGGCGAACGCGCTGGGGTTCTGAACATCCCGCTGAATCGCCTCGTACTCCACAAGCGCCGCGGCGAAGTCAGGCGGGCTAAGCTGCCCGACTTTGCCCCGGTACGCCTCGGCGAAGCGCGCGGCGCGCGCATCCAGACGATCCAGGTCGGCGGTGAGCTTTGGGTCCTCTACCCCTACATAGAGATCCGATAGGTCCCAGGTCACCGGTGTGGTCATTGGCCCATCCTTTCCGCAGCCCCAGACGCGGGCTCAGGCGCGAGAGTGGCCCGCAGGAATCGTGCCGCTCTTGCGCGATAGTGACGGCGCGCCCCTCCAGGGAAGGCGCTCGCTCTCCTCACCAGTGTACACGGTGGAATCGCGATCGTCAAGGGCCACGATACGGCGCGCCATCGGCGGCAGCGATACCACGGATGAAGGGCGCCGGCCACGGATGGGGGAGCGCGGCGCCGATACTTACGCCCGCGCGGCAAGGCGGCGAGCCTGGCGGGCGCGTGCCTCCTCGGCGCGAGCTTTCTCCTCCGGCGTTTCGAGGAGGAGGGGGGGAACAGGAACGGGTTTCCCCTCGTCATCGAGGGCCACGTAGACCACATAGGCGCGGTTCGTGAGCACCCGGCGGTCGGTGCGGATCTCCTCGGCCTCCACGCAGACCTCCACCTCCATCGAGGTGCGCCCGACATAGGTGAGGCGCGCGTTCAGCGTCACCAGATCGCCGATATGAACCGGCTCGAGGAAAGTGAGCGAGTCCACAGCGACGGTGACGGCGGGACGGCGCGCATGGCGCATGGCACACAGGGCGCCGGCCTCGTCGATGAGGCGCATCACCACGCCTCCATGCACGTTGCCGAGGTTGTTGGCGTGCTCTGGGTGCATCAGCTGGGTGAGCGTTACCAACGATTCGCAAACACGCTTGCCTTGCACGTGGGTCTCCCTTCGTCTGCTCATTCTACGCCGGCCGGCGCCGGCCTGTCAACGACCTCATCGCGCGGGACGATGCGCGAGCAGGCGGCGACGCCTCATGCGAGTAGGCGGTTGCCCGCGCCGTAGGGCTTGCCTGATGGTTCTGATGGCGGTATAATAGGAAAGACCACAGGCCGGCGGAAGCCGGCACGAGGTGCCCAGGAGACCACTCTTTCACGGATGGCAACACCGAGATGCCTGCCGTGGCGCGCAATTTACCCACCCCATCGTGGCAGGCCGTCGTACGCGCGTCGGGAAGCAACATGGAGCGGTGTTTAGACCGGGCGCGGAGTGGCGATGGCCGGCCTGGGCCGGCCCCCCAGGGTTGATCGGATCGCGCCGATACTCCGCGCATGCGCGGTATCCACTGTTCGCATAAGGGATGGGAGGACGGAGTCTATGGCAGAACCCGTGATCATGACTGCCGCCGGGAAGGCGAAGCTCGAGGCCGAACTGGATGAGCTGGTGAATGTGCGTCGTCCAGCGGTGCTCCTGCGTATCCGCGAGGCCAAGGCGCTCGGAGATCTTCGCGAGAACTTCGATTTTCAGGATGCCAAGCGCGAGCAGGCTTTCCTTGAGGGCCGAATTCAGGCCTTGAAGGAGACGCTTGGGCGCGCGCGCGTCGTCAGCGAGGAGGAGATGAACTCCGAGGGCGTCGGAATCGGCTCCACCGTCGAGATGGTTCACCTGGAAACGGGAAGCGTGTGCACCTACACCATCGTTGGGGCGGTGGAGGCAGATCCCGCGAAGGGGAAGATCTCGAACGCTTCTCCGGTTGGCAAGGCGCTCATGGGCCAGACCGAGGGCGCGACGGTGACAATCACCACTCCGCGTGGTGTTCAGCAATACCGCATCCAGGCGATTCGCCGGAACCACGAGACCACTGCCGTCGGTTGATAATCCGGGCGGGCGAGCTGGTCTCGCCGCGCCGGCCTAAACAGCGCGGGCGAAAACACCCGCGCTGCTTGTGTCGCTCGAACGTAACTCCCCGCGCTGCTTGCGGGCGAAGCCCTACGGGCTGGGGCCGGATAGACCCGAAGGGCCTTTGCCGGGAAGCAGCGCGG
>DUUU01000073.1 GCA_012841485.1 Armatimonadota bacterium | reverse complement strand
GGAGGCCGGTGCGCTCGTCTACCGGCGTGGTCCACGAGCGGCCGCCATCCTCGGAGCGCCGGATGGCGATGTCGCCGTATTCGGCCGTGCATCCCAGGAGGTAGAGCGCGCCACGATGCAGGAAGAGAGAGGACCAGAATGCCCCGGGGATCTCGGCAATCCGCTCCCAGTGTGCCCCCTCATCTGCGGAGCGGTAGACGTGCGTGAGGTACTCGCGCCCATAGTGATCATGGGGCGCGCCGGGCCCGAAGAAGTCGTGCGAGACAACCAGGCTGGCGTCCGGCAGGCGGACGATGCTGGGGCTCCCCAGGTAGGCGCGCGTCTCCGCGGGGCTATGCGCGACAACGCTTGCCAGGGGATCGAGCCGGGGCGGAACAGGATGCATGGCAGCCCACCTTATCAGAAGGAATGGGAGGCGAGGGCGCCTCCCATCCCGTAGCGGCGCTTAGAAGTCGATGGTCTTGAACTGCGGCAGGTAGTCGCGGTTGACCTCGAACATCTCCTTGACCATCGTGCGGATCTCCTCCAGCGAGAGGACCGCCGAGGTGAGCGGATCGTAGCAGAAGGAGTGGAAGATCAGGCGGGCATCGCCGGTGAGGGCGCCCTGGACGGCCATCTCCTCGTTGTTCGCGCTGATGTTGACGAGCGCGGCGCACTGCGGCGGGAGCGGCCCAACATGCACCGGGTTGAAGCCGCGTCGGTCGACGTAGATCGGCACCTCCACGCAGCAGCCTTCCGGCAGGTTGTCGATCAGGCCATAGTTACGCACATTCCCGTTGAAGTGGAAGATGGTGCCGTCGCCGCACACCGCGTTGATAATCGAGGCGGCATACTCCTGCCCGCGCTCTAGGCTGATCGGCTCCTTCTTGGCTAGCCACGCCTTGGTCTCTTCCTTCCACGTCTCCTCGCGCGACATGTAGTAGTTGAGGATGTAGGCATGGACGCCTGGATTCCAGCCGGTGCCGTGGGTGCAGTATTTCTCGATGAGATCCGGGCGCTTTCGGAACCAGGCGTTGTACTCCGAGTTGTGCCCGCTCGACTCGGTGACGTAGTAGCCGAGGTGCTTGAACATCTCGTTGCGCACGATCTCGTGGTTGTAGATCTCGGGGTTCTCCATCGCCTTGCGAAGGAGGGGATAGGCATCCTGCCCTTTCCACTTGAACTCAAGGTAGAACGACTGGTGGTTGATGCCCGCGCAGAGGTAGGTCACCTCCTCCATCGGAGCCCCGATCCACTTGGCAAGCATCGCCGCCGTGCCCTGCACGCTGTGGCAGAGGCCGGTGCTGCGGATCTTCGTCTCGCTCTGGATGGCGCGGCAGAGCATCGCCATCGGGTTCGTGTAGTTGAGGAAGATGGCGTCGGGGCAGACCTGCTCCATGTCCCGGCAGATATCCAGCATGACCGGGATGGTGCGCAGAGCGCGGAAGACGCCGGCGGGGCCGCGGGTGTCGCCCACGTTGATGTCTACCCCATACTTCTTCGGGATCTCGATGTCGTGGCGCCACACCGAGACGGGTGCCGCAAGGATGGTGCAGAGGACGGCATCCGCGCCCTCAAGGGCTTTGCGGCGGTCGAGCGTCGCCTCGACCTTGGCCGGATAGTTGCCCTCGTCCACGATCCGCTGCACGGCGGCCTTCGCGAACTCAAGGCGCTCTTCGTCGATATCCATCAGGCTCAGCGTGGAGCCTGACAGCGCCGGGAAGGTGAGGATGTCGCGCACGAGGCTGCGGGTGAAGCCGAAGCTCCCGGCGCCGATGAAGGTGATTTTCGGCATGGAAACACTCTCCTGAGTTGCTGACGCGTTTGAGACCCCCTCGTGGGGGTGCTCTCGTCCCTAACTAGTACGCACCTCACCACGCAGATTCCTGCCTGCAGCGCGCCGATACCACGGATCAAGGCAACGGACACGGATGGAGAGGTCCGCGCACTGGAGCCGGGTGTCTCTGTGTCCAGACCGGACTCCTTCTCTCGGAATCCCGGCAGCGGCGACAGCGCGCGGTCCTCCTTGCCACCTCCCCCAGCCGGGTGTATAATGATCCGGGTGATGCACTGGCTGCCGGACCGCGGAGGGAAGCTGCGGTCGCCCGGCCTGGTCCGGGCAGGGCGGTTCGCGGAGTCAGGCAGCTAGAGGAAGGCTCTGCCATGGATGCTGCCCTTGCCTGGGTCGTGCTCGGTGTGTCCCTCGCTGGTCTCTCCTTCGCTGTGCTTGTTCCGGGCTTCTGGCTCCCCCTGCCAGGCACGGCGGCCGAGGACGGCGATGCGGAGCGCGCGACGACGAGGCTCCTCCTCGTGACGGGTGCTGCCGTCGCGCTGGTGTTGTTTCTGGCCACACTGCCGGCACACGCGCCCTGGTCATCCGGGCAGGCGCTCGGGCGTGGCTACCTTCTGGGGGCGGCAGGTGCCCTCATGGCGGTGGCGCTGTTGCATCACCTCCGCGCGCGCGTGGTGATGGCCTCGCGCGAGCCGGCGCCGGCCGCGCTCCAGCTCACGGCGATCTGTGGCGCCGTGGGGCTGCTCTCGCTGGGCGTTCTTCCCCTGGCGCTGGCGGTGCTCCTCTTCCCCGCCAGTATCATCGATGCGCTCCTGGGCGTGGCCCTCGGAGGGGTGCTCACGGCTCTTCTGGCACGCCTGGGATATGCCTTCCACGCGCAAACGGCCCCGGAGATCCCCGATGGGGCTACGCTCCAGGGGTGGGCCGTCTACCTGGCCACGCTCGCCGGGGCGCTTGCTTTCGGCTTCTACCACTTCCCGCCCCCGCAGGCGCTCGCGCGTATCGTGCCGCTCGGGCTCGGCGCGGCGATGATCCTGGCGGTCGCGGCGGCGGCCGGCCTCTTTGGTGCCGCTCGAACGCCGGCGCGCGCCTTCGTCTGCACGGGAGTGCTGAGCGCCCTGGTCCTGGCGCTTCTATCGGCCGTCATGCTACCCCGGTGGGTGCCGGAGAGCGGGGCCGTTGCCGTGGTCTTGCTGGGCATCGGCACGGCGTTCCTGAGCACACTCCTGGCAGCTACCCTTCCCCCTGGGAAGGCCGGCATGGGCGAGAGCGCCGGTATCGCCGGGCTGATGCTCCTCGGTCTCTATGTGACGGCGTTCGACTGGCTGCGGGGGTATGGCGTCGGACTGGCGCTGGTGGGGGCCTGGGTGGCCGGCAGTGGCGGTCTGGCCGCGCTCTACTGGCGTGGCCTGGCACGCGCCAGTGCGCTCCGGTGGCAGCGCCCCGCGCCGGAGGGAGGCAGCGAGCCGGCCTCGGTAGCGCTCTTCCTGCACCAGCTCCTCGCGGTGGGACTACTGGCGCTCCTCTTCCGACTCTTCCTCGAACGTTACCGGCCGCTGGCCACGGATCTCAGCCTCACGGTGCACTTCACCTTCGTGGGGCTGGTCGTGGGCGCCCTCATCCCCCTATGGATTGCGGAAAGCCTGGAACGTTCGGTGGCGCGCCTGCGACGGGTGTCGGCCGCTCCAGCGGCGCAGAGGCGGGGAGCGGCCAGTGCAGCGGGGCTTTTTGCGGCGGCGGGGATCGCATTCTGGGCCGTGGGGGCTCCCGCCGCGGTCGGGATCGCCTGGGGGATGCGTTCACTCGTCGGCCTGCTCGCCGGATTGCTGGTCGCCGGCGTCTTCTTGCTCTTCCCGCGAGGGGAGCGGGGGAAGGGGATTGGCGCGCAGGCGTCGCTCCTCGCGACGGTGCTCATCGCCCTGGCGACCGTGCAGCTTGCCCACCTGCTGGAGCCGCTCGGCGTGCTCCACCGCGAAGTTCGGGTGACGGTCCTGGGCGTCTTCGCCGTGCTCGCCGTCCTCTCGATGCTCCTGGGCCAGTGGAGCGCGCGCGGCGCGTGCAAAGCCGCGTTTAGGCTGGAGGGCGAGGGGGAGGGAACCGATGGCCGCTGAGGCGCAGGCATGGGAACGCTGGGAAGCGGGGAGCCGCTTCCGAACGCTGGCAGTCGTGGCGTGTGCCGTGTGGGCGGCGGGTCTCCTGGCGCTGTTTGCCTCGCGGCAGGTCCCGATGGGCGAGATCCGGGGGCGCGTCACCGCCGAGGATACCGGCCAGCCGGTTCCAAAAGCAAAGCTCCTGCTGGCGCCGGCAAGCCCCTCGGTGCCGGGGCGCAAGCGCCAGCTGCTCGTCGACGAGCGCGGCTACTTCCACCTGCGCCGGATCCCCGCGGGGGAGTACTTCGTCTCCGCGTCCAGCCGGGCCCACCGTCTCCCGCCCACACGGCTGACGATTGCCGAGGGCCGGGCGACCGAGGTGGCCCTGGAGCTTGCCCCCACCACGCCTTTCCTTGATGTCTACGTGCCCCAACACGTCTTCGTGCCTGACGAGCCGGTGCAGATCACCGCGCACGGCTTCACGAGGGAAGATGCGCTCACCGTGGAGGCGTATCGGGTGGACCCGCTCCGGGTGATGCGCGAGGCGCGCGGCTCGCTGTGGCGCGCGCTCGTTCCCAATGCCGCGAGCGACGCCTTCGGCCCGGAGGAGCGGGTGGCGCTGCGCCAGGTCGCGGGAGC
>DUUU01000072.1 GCA_012841485.1 Armatimonadota bacterium | reverse complement strand
GATGCCCGCCGAGGGTATATCGAAGACCCCCTGCATCCCCTCTATGCGCGCGAGGATGTGAGCTGGAACGCGGAGTGGCGGCATGCGTACGTGGTGGACGCGGCGAATGGAAAGTGGTGCGTGGAGATGGAGCTGCCCTTTGCCAGCCTTGGGATAGCCCCGCCTGCTCCTGGCACGCGCTGGAAGGGTAACTTTGGCCGCGAGCGGTATGCGGGCCTGAAGGGGGGCAACGATCCGGAGCTCTTCCTGTGGTCGCCCAACGAGCTGGGCACCGGCTTCTGTGAGCCGCTCTGCTTTGGGGAGATCCGCTTCGAGGCGGCCGGCGCGCGCTGAGCAAAGAGACGCCCGGCGTTCCCGACGGGTGGCCGGGAGTTCCCGGGGAAGAGAGGCCACGTGTAAAGGGGTGCTGTTCCATGGTGTGATCGGACACATGGCGTGTCTGTGGGGGGAGCCACGATGGAGAGCTGCTTGATTCGAGGGCGGGGCACTGATGGCGGAGGCGGGGGGGGCCCTGCCGCGCGCCGCTGCTCGACGAGACGATGGGTGAAGAGAGGCCGGGGGGGCCGCCGCGTCCTGGTCACGGCGGTGTTCCTTGCCATGCTAGCCGTCGGGCTCCCGGCGCCCCTGCTCGCGCGGGTGGATGTGCCGGACGCGGAGACGCTGGCACCACTCCATTACGACTTTCGGCGGAAAGGCCCGGCTATCAAGCGGGAAGATCGCTGGGAGGAGCTCACGCGCGGGGTCAACCTGGCGCTGGGTAAGCCCTACCGTTTCGATCGCCAGCCCAACTATGGCGTCACGCGCGATGAAGGCGATGTCTGGCAGCTCACCGACGGCAAGCTCGTTCCAGGCGACAAGATCTGGTTCTCGAAAGAGGCGGTGGGCTACCAGGGCGCCGACCCGCCGGCGACGATCTGCATCGACCTCGGTCAGGTCTACCCGATCGACGCGGTGGTGGCGCGCGTGCAGGGAGGTGGCGCCTGGGAGGGCAGCTTCCGCTACCCGCTGCAGTTCGACGTCTACGTGAGTGACGATGACCGCACCTATACCCGCGTGGATAGCGTGCGCAAGCGGGAGTATCGCGACCAGCGCGGCGCACTCTTCGATCTTCCCGAGAGCACGGGCGCTCAACCCCCTGGCAATCCCCTCCCCCATCCCTTCCACTTTGGCCGCCTCCGCACACGCGGGCGCTATGTCGCCTTGCGCATGACGCTTGCGAGCGCCTATGGTGCCCTGGACGAGATCGCCGTCATGAAGGGGGACCACGACCCGGCAAAGGTCACCTTCGATCCGCAGCAGGCGACCACGCTCCTCTTTGACGCCGTCGAGCTGCTCTATCCGCGTGACCGGATGCGGGTGCCCACGAACGTCGCGGGTGGCTTCTCCTTCGCCGTGCGCGACTCGCGGCGCGATACGCGCCAGCCGGTCACCTTCCATATCGATGTGCCGGCCGCTGTTACCCTCTCCTGGTCCGGCTCCGCATCGCTGCGTTCTCAAGAGCACGCGCGCGATGGCCGGCCGTATCGCGAGTACACGCTCACCACGGTGCCATCGAGTGGTGGACTCTCTTACTTCTACATTCAGGCGCGGCCCGAGCCCCTGGGCGCGATGTACTTCCATGCCAAGCATGAGGGTGTTCGGCAGCCAGAGCAGCGGGTGGAGCTCACTCCCTTCGAGATCCCCCCCGCGCCGGCGCTGAACCGCCTCGTCTTCGCCCACGGATGGACCGGCACACCGCTGCAGAGCCGGTGGCCAGGGGGCGCGAAGGCGCTTCGGCATTTTGGGTTCACGCACGCCTCGGTGGGCTCTTGGGAGATGCCCTCTTTCTACGGCACGCCCGAGTTTGCGGAGAGCCAGAAGTGGCTGGATCAGGAAGCCCGGCCCGCCGGCCTGAAAGTGTGCCTCACCGATTCCCCCTTCCACATCATGGAGGCGTTGTGGGCGCAGGAGCCGGACTTCGCTGAAGCGTATGGCGAGACGGATCCCCCGCGGAAGCGCCTCTGCCTCTCTTACCGGGGCAAGTACTACCAGAAAGAGATCGAGCGGATCGTGGAGCGCTACCGCCGCCGCCGGCCGGACCTGATCAGCCTCGATGTCGAATGCTTCGGGCATGCCCTCGAGCACGTCCAGAAGTGCGCGCCGTGTCGGAGACTACTGGATGCTCGCGGCGTGACTCCGGTGGAGCTGGCCACGGATCTCTACGCCGAGACCGCGTCGGAGATTGCCAGGGCCATTGGCGAGGCGGCTCGCGCCTTGGGGCAGTCGCCCCCGCCCATCGGCCTCTACCATGCCAGTCCGGCGTACCGCTACCACAACGTCTTCGATTTCGCGAAGCTCTATCCGGCAGGCTGCCAGTTCGATAACCCGGAAGTGTACGTGCGCTGCTGGCCGGCCGCCGCGGCCGAGATCATTCGGGCCGACAAGCGCCTCCTCCCCCCGGAGTGCCCGGTCATTGCCTGGACCTCCCCGGGCACGCTCGATTGGGAGGGTGAGGCGCCATCCGGACGCCTCTTCGACACGCTGATGGAGGAGTTGCTCAACGGCGCGACCGGCACCCTCTACTATCTCCCCGTTCACCTCTGCTCGGAGGATCTGGCGGCGCAGGCGCAGGTGGCACGCCTGCTGGCGCCCTTCGAGGAGATCGTCGCCGCCTCCACGCTGTGCGACACCGAGGGGTGGCGGCAGGGCGATACCGGCCACATCTCCGCGATCCGCTCGGGCGATGAGATGCTCGTCTTGCTGGCCGATTACGAGCACCTCGGAAAGACGACGGTGGAGGCGCGGATTCCCGTAGAGCGCCCGGTGGACGCGGTGGAGCTGCTCACAGGGAAGCGCACGCGCCTTGCGCCCGGCGCCAACCTCCTGCACGTGACTATCGAGGGAGGCTATCGGTCACGCCCGTTCTACATCGGCAACCGGTGGCGGCAGCGCACGGGCGGAAGCAGCCGGCCCTGAAGGCGTTGATGCGCTACAGTTCGTTCCACGCCAGGAGGTCCGGCTGCTTGACATGGCGCTCGGGGTGGATCCACTTGGCGAGCTGGACGATGGTGCCGGTGGGACCCGTCGTCAGCCACATCTCGTCGGCCACCTCCAGCATGAGTGTGTAGCCCATTCCCAGCGAGACCTTGGTTGAGAAGCCGGGCGTCAAGATGGTCGCCGGCAAGTTCTCCGGGTGGATGCCGGTTCCGCGGTCGCTCACGCGGGCGATGACGCGCTCCGGGGTGACATAGAGGGCGCAGCGGCCATCCTTGGCGTGTTTGATGGCGTTGGCCACCGCCTCGGAGACGGCGAGCATGAGATCGGCGG
>DUUU01000009.1 GCA_012841485.1 Armatimonadota bacterium | reverse complement strand
TGGCCCTCTGCCTCGCTGCGTGGGCGAGACGTACACCTCCAGCACGTAGGCGCGCGCCTCTCCCGTGAAGCCGTGGCGGTTTTCCTGAACCCAGATGAAGCCAGCGCGTTTTCCCTGCCGGTCGCGCGCCACGAGCGCCGCGAAGGCGTCTCCGGTGGCAGAGCGAAACACCTCGACCTGCGCGAGCACCTGATGGCGTACGTCACGCGGGCTCAGGCGTCGCTGGAGATCCGGCGTCAGGCTCTCCCATGCCGTGCGCTCGTAGCGGCGGGCCATCCAGGGCCAATCCTCCGGCGCGGCCGGCGCGACGGAGAACTCCGACTCCGCTCTCTCGGCAGCCATCGCATCTGCCTCCGTGGCGCCGCGCGCCTGTTTTGCGGGCCTATGCTCCCGGACCCGCGATGACCTCCACACCCATATAAGGAACCAACACCTCTGGCACGCGAATGCTGCCGTCCTCCTGCTGATAGTTTTCCATGATGGCCAGAATCGCCCGGCTGGTGGCGATGGCGGTGCCGTTGAGGGTGTGGACGAACTCCACCTTGCCGCCCTCGCTGCGCCGGAAGCGAATGTTGAGACGACGCGCCTGGTAGTCGGTCGTGTTGGAGGTGGATGTGACTTCGCCGTACTTGCCGCGGCCAGGGAGCCACGCCTCCAGATCATACTTCCGATAGGCGGGCGCGCCCAAATCTCCCGCGGCGGTGTCGATGACTCGGAAGGGGAGACCCAGGCCCTTGAAGATCTTCACCTCGATGTCGCGCAGGCGCTCATGCCAGGCATCGGAATCCTCCGGGCGGCAGAAGACGAACATCTCCACCTTGCTGAATTGGTGGACGCGATAGAGGCCGCGGCTCTCGCGACCGTAGGAGCCGGCCTCGGTGCGGAAGCAATGCGAGAGCCCGGCGTAGGCCTTTGGCAGGGCATCCTCAGCCAGGATCTCGTTCATGTGGTAGCCGCCCAGGGTGATCTCCGCCGTGGCGATCAGCGAGAGGTCACTCTCCTCGATGTTGTAAATCTGCTTCTCCTGACCCCTGGGGTTGAAGCCAATGCCCTTGAGGACCTCCTGCCGGGCGAGATCCGGCGTCACCATCGGAAGGAAGCCCTCCTGCAGCACCTGATGGAAGGCATACTGCTGAAGCGCCAGGTCGAGCGCCACCAACCCGCCCTTGAGATAGTAAAAGCCAGATCCGGCTACCTCCGCGGCATGGCGAAAGTCGATGAGGTCGGCCGCTTCGCCCAGCTCCACGTGGTCCTTGGGGACGAAGGGGAATTGGGTCGGCTCGCCCACCACCTGGAGGATGCGGAAGTCCTCCTCGCCGCCTTCTGGCACGTCCGGGTGCGTCAGATTGGGGATCTGCTCCAACAGATCGCGCCACTCGGCCTCAATCGCCTGGAGGTCGGCTTCCGCCCGAGCGATCTGGTCGCCGAGAGCACGCAACCGCTCGCGCTGCTCTTCGGTCGGCTTCCCTTTAGAGCCAGCCTTCCGTTCCGCCCGCAGCGCCTCCACCTTCTGCAACGTCTGCGTGCGGCGCTGGTCGAGCTGCAGCCACGCATCCAGGTTCAACGTCACGCGACGCCTCTCCAGGTTGCGCCGCACCTCTTCGGTATTCTCCCGTATCCATCTCGGATCCAACATGCTTTGCTATCCTCCAAGCGCGGCTCCTGGAAGTTGGCGGGAAAGCCGCGCACCAACGCGAACTCATATGGCCGACCGGTGGATGTGCGGACGGCCCGTGTAGAAGAGACTTCTCTGCAGCGCCCGCATACTCCTCGCTACAGGAAGGCGATGAGCACGCACATGAAGGAAGCCTCCCCTGAAGCGCGAACTCTCTCTGTGAGGTCTTCCGCAAAGGAACGAACCGGGTTTCAGGCGTCCGGGCCTGCCGGTGTTCCATGGGGAGAGGAGAAATCTTCGGAGTGAACAGAAAGCAGTACGGTTTTACGCTCATTGAGTTGCTGGTCGTCATAGCGATAATCGCTATACTTGCGGCAATTCTGTTTCCCGTGTTCGCGCGTGCGCGAGAGAACGCGCGCAAGGCAAACTGCCTGTCCAACATGAAACAGCTGGGACTGGCGGTGATGCAGTACGCGCAGGACTACGACGAAGTGCTCCCGCCGACCTCCAACGGTGGCAGCACGACCTACACGTTGCCCAACGGGAATCAGCATACGGGCGCGGTGTTGTGGCCTACGCTGCTCTATCCTTACGTGAAGAACACAGGGGTATACGTCTGCCCCAGTGATCCCAAAAAGTGGACGGGCACCTACACGGGCGAGATGTCCTACGGGATGAACACCTTTCAAAAGGAAGAGGCGCTGGCAACGATCACCAACCCGTCCGAGACGATGTTCCTGGCAGAGGCGGGTGGCGGCGACTCCTACGTCCTGGATGGCGATCCCGGTGGTACCAATGAAGAGATGCTCGGCTCCGCGGCCTATCCCATGGTTCCGCGGCACGGCGACGGCCTGACGAGCCTCTTCTGCGATGGCCATGCCAAGTGGATGCCGGCCAAAAGCGTCCCGCCGTACAGCCTAAACAGCCGCTACTGGAACGGCGCCTACACCGGGACCAATCCGTAGCTCCTGGACACTTTCGGTGAGGGGGCCCGCGCGCCGCCGCGATGGCGCGGGCCCCTTGGTGTTTATCGTCTCACTTCTCGATCGCGGCCTTGCGCGTCTGTGCCCGGCGGATCCGCTCGAGATCGAACTTCGGGCGCCGGTCGAAGGTGTAGATCCCGTTTTGCTCCTGATAGACGTCGGTGAGCTGGGTATAGCAGTAGCCAAACATCAGCGGGTTGTCGAGGAGCACGGCGCAGAGCCCTTCGAAGCGCTCATAGAACTCCTCCAGGCTCTTCGGGCGCTCGCCATATCCCCACGAATCCTCGCCCGGCCTCGCTTCGGGGTTCCACCAGATCCCCCCAAATTCGCTCACGAAGTAGGGCTGCCCCCGGTAGGGGATCGACCAGGGTCGGTCGCTGGGGCCATTCTGGAACGGCTTCCCCTCGGCCAGGCCGGCTTGGCGCTGGCGCAGCTTCTCCGGGTCCTGTTCGTAGTCGTGGCTGTCATAGATATCGGATTCCGGCACGCGGTGCGAGTAGCCGGAGGCATCGAGGACCGGGCGCGTGGTGTCCATCGCCTTGGTGGCGAGGAACATGCCGCGAGTGAGGTCGCTCAGCCCGGAGATCGCGTCGCCGATGGGCTGGCCTGTCTCGTTCAAGGGGCACCACCCGATGATCGACGGATGCGAGTAGTCGCGCTCCAGGACTTCGAGCCACTGCGTGATGTAGGTCGCCTCCGGGCGGTCGCGGTCGATGCCCCAATCGCCGAACTCGCCCCAGACCAGGTAGCCCAGTCGGTCGGCGTGATAGAGGAAGCGCTCCTCGAACACCTTCTGATGGAGGCGGGCGCCATTGAAGCCGGCCGCCATGCTCAGCTCGATGTCACGGCGCAAAGCCTCGTCGGTTGGCGCGGTGAGGATGCCGTCGGGATAGTAGCCCTGATCCAGCACCAGGCGCTGGAAGATCACCTCGCCGTTGATCTTCACCGCCTTGCCGTCGATGCTCACGCTGCGGAGGCCGGCATAGCTGGACGCCGAATCGATCACCTCCCCGTTGGAATCGAGGAGCTCGATCTCGATGTCGTAGAGGAACGGGTCGGAAGGCGACCAGAGGCGGCGGTGCTCGGCGGGGATCGCCAGGTCGAGGCGCGGGGCGAGGTCGAGGTCGGCGGCGCACTCGGCGGTGCAGACGACCTGGCCATTCGCCTTGAGCGCGGCGCGCAGGCGGAGGCCGGGGCGGTTGGCGGAGATCGGCTGCTCCAAGCGGATCATGCTCCCTGCCACGTCCGGCGTCAGCCGGGGCCGGCGCAGGGCGCACTCCGGGACCGGCTCCATCCAGACGGTCTGCCAGATCCCCGTCGTGCGCGTGTAGTGGCACCCGAAGTTCTCGTAGCGGGGAGATTGCTTCCCTCGGGGCTGGGCGGCGCGGGCGGCATCGCGAGCGCGGACCACGATGACGGCCTTCTCCCCTGGCCCGACGACGCCGCTCAGGTCACACGTGAAGGGGCTGAAGCCACCTCGGTGCCGGCCGACCTCGACGCCGTTGACCCACACGGTGGCATCGTAATCAACCGCCTGGAAGTGGAGGAGTACCTTCCGGCCTTTCCACGCCCCGGGAATCTCGACCGCGCGGCGGTACCAGACGGCGTTGAGGAAGTCGGTGTTCCCGATTCCAGACAGCGTCGATTCGGGGCAGAACGGCACGAGGATGCGCCCGGCAAGAGGGCGCTCGCGCAAACCGCGCTCCAGGCCGGAGTCGCCGGCATCCACCTCAAACTCCCACTCGCCATTGAGGCACAGCCAGTCGCTGCGCACGAACTGCGGTCGCGGATACTCCGCCCTTGGCAGATCCATCACCGAACCCCTCTCTTGCGTATCCCCAGGAAGCGTTCTTCCTGGCTCAACGAAGCCGCCATTCCCTCTCGTGGCGGCCTCTCGGCGTTCTTCGCGACGAGGCACGGCCCTCTCCCGGCCGGCCTCCAGGCGCCAGGGGGGCGCCCTGCCTTCCAGTTCGGTAGCCCGGGGGGAACTCTCCTGCCGCGGGCCGAATCTTCACGCGTGCGTACTCGATTGCCCATAGTCACACTACAGAGCAGCCGCCGAATGACAGGCCCCGCCCAGGCGGGCACGCGGCCGGAGGTTTCATGCCTGATTACATCGTCTCGGTGATGGCGCGCGACCGCGCGGGGATCATCGCCGCGATCTCCTCGGCGCTTTATGACCTGGGCGCGAACATCACCCACTTGAACCAGACCGTCATGCGCGGTTACTTCACAATCATCCTTTCTGCGTCGCTGCCGGAAGGCGTGGAGATCGAGACCGTGCGCCGCCGCGTCGAGAGCGCGGGCAGCCCGGGAGAGCTGCAGGCCGTCGTGGCACCCTATGCGCCGGTGCCGCCCGCGGTGGCCGGCGGGGGCGAGGCGTTCATCCTGGCCGTCCTGGGGCGCGACCGCCCGGGGATCATCGCACGCGTCACCGGCTACCTGGCGGAGCAGGGGATCAACATCGAGGAGTTCACGGCCAACGTCGTCGAGGGCAACTTGGTGCTCATCCTGAGCGTTCGCGTGCCCGCCTCGCTCGACATCGCCGGGGTGCAGAGCGCCATCGAGGCGGTGGGGCAGGAGTTTGGGATTACGGCCAGCCTGCAACATGAAAACGTCTTTCGCGCGACGAGCGAAGTGCATGCCGTCGCGCGGCTGCGCTCCGCCCGGCGGTAAAGGGCCAGGGGCCCGCTGCCCTCAACCATGCTCTAAGGGAAAGAGATGCTCTCATCCGAGGATATCCTGACGACTGTTTCCATGCTCCAGAACGAGCACCTCGACGTGCGTGCCGTCACCCTGGGGATCGATCTCTTCTCGTGCGCCGACCGAGACCCGGAGACGCTCTGCCGCCTGGCGCGGGAGAAGATCCTGCGCCACGCCGGGGGCATCCAGGAGGCGTGCCAGCGCGCCGTGGAGCGCTATGGCATCCCGATCGTCAACCGGCGCATCGCGCTCAGTCCGGTGGCGCCCCTTCTGGCAGAGCATGAGCCAGAAACGCTGCTGCGATTCGCGCGCATGCTCGACGCGGTTGCCGAGGAAGCAGGCGTCGATTTCATCGGTGGCTGGACGGCCCACGTGCAAAAGGGGATGACGCTCGCCAGCCGGACGTTGATCGAGTCGCTTCCCGACGTGCTTTCGGAGACCACCCACCTCTGCGCGTCGGTGAACGCCGCCTCATCGCACGCCGGGATCAATATGGA
>DUUU01000071.1 GCA_012841485.1 Armatimonadota bacterium | reverse complement strand
CTGGTGGGCCGGAGTGTGTCTCTCGTGCTCACGCTCGTGTGCGGGGGGCTGATCTATGCCCTGGCACGGCGGGAAGGGGCATCACGCCCGTGGAGCGCGGTGGGCGCCGGGCTCTTCCTCACCTCCATCCCCGTGGTGGCGTGGGGCGCATACATGCGCGTGGATATGATGGGGCTGGCCTTCAGCCTCGGCGGTCTGCTCGCCTTGAGCGCCGGCGCGTCCCCTCTCTGGGCGGGGCTGCTCTTCTCGCTGGCGATCCTGAGCAAGCAATCGATGCTCGCGGCGCTCTTCGGGGCGTCACTCTTCCTCGCTGCCCGGCGTCGCTGGCGCGATCTCGGGCTTCTGCTGCTCGCGACCTCGTTGCCAGTGGCGGCTGTGTGCGCGTGGCAGGTGGTGGAGACAGAGGGGTGGTTCCTCTTCCACGCGGTGAAAGCCAACGGTGTGGAGTTTAGCGTCACCTGGGCCTTGCGCTACTACCTGGAAAAAGGGCTGGTCCCGCACACTGCGCTCGTGGTGCTGGCCCTCGCGGGGTGGTGGGCCGCGGGACGCCCCGGGTCGCCGCGGCGCCCGTCGCTCCTCACGGGCTATCTGATCGGCGCATGCGGCGCCGCGCTGATGGTAGGCAAGGTAGGCGCGGTGGTCAACTACTTCCTGGACTATGTCGCCGTGCTCTCGATCCTGGCGGCCATCGGGATAAGCCGGGTGGTGGGGGAAGGCGAGCTGCGCTCGCTCTATCGCGAGGCGTTCGTGGCAGCAGCGCTCCTGATCCACCTGGGAGCCGTGACGCGCATGCCCGATATCGCCGAGTATGTGGAGACACTGCCGGCGATGCGCCGCGTGACGAGCCTGCTCGCGGAGTCGCGCGGGCCCGTGCTCTCGGATGATCCCAGCGTGGTGGCCGGCGCTGGACAGCGGCTGGTCCTGGAGCCCTTCCAGGCCACTCAAATGGACCTGAGCGGGATCTGGAGTGCGGGTCCGCTGGTGGCCCGCCTGCGCCAGGGCGATTTCCCCCTCATTGTCCTCCGGTTCGACCCGTGGAACCTGGAGGATCGATTGCCAGACGGCACCTGGGCGAGTGGCCGGTGGAGCGATGCAATGGCGGAGGCGGTGCGCCACGCCTACCGCGTGGATGAGCGCTGGAAGGGGTTCCTTGTCCTGCGCCCCCGTGGCGAATAGGACGCCTGGCGCGCGGGACTCAGTCCCATAATAGCCCCGAAAGAGGGAAGCGGGCGGGCGTTTCCGGGTTGCTGTTCGAACCGGCGCCGGGCCGAAAGGCCCGGCGCCATGGGGCTGGCAGCACTCTATCACGCCAGACCAGGTGCTGCTGTTCAGGTTAGAAGACAGCGCCCGCCGATACGGAAAAGCCGCTCATCTTCGTGTTGAAGATATTGGAATACCGCAACTCGAGCGCCAGCGCCCCCATGTCGTAACCGACACAGCCGTGAACGCCACCCTTCCATTTGTGAAGGGAGTCCTCGTAGGGCTCGTCGACAGTGCAGTAGTACACGCCGGCACCGCCGCCCAGGAAGAGACCGGCACCACTCTTGTAGCGCAGCGTGTAGGTCAGCGGCAGCATGCGAACGGTGGGCGTCGCCCACACCGATGTCTTTGCTCTTCCAGATCATTCCCACGCCAAAGCTGTGCTCCAGTTGGGGATCGCTCTGGATGTTGTAGTTGGCGCCCAGCTGCCAGAAGGGCGAGCCAATCAAATCGACCGCTACGTCGTCGGTCGGGAAATACAGGCCGCCCGTCACGGTAAAGCTGTCCCTCGGTCCGGCGAGGGCGGCGCTGCCAGCGAGTACAGTCAGAACCGATGCAATCACGCAGATTTATGATAGCGACTTCATCCTCTTTCCTTTCTCTTGCTCGATTGAACCTTCTCCCGCAAGCGCCCCGCAGGGGTTCTCTGAGCCCCGCTGCGAAGTACAACTCTGTTTGTCCGGCGGAGTGCCGGAACGCCAGGCCGCTTCGCGAGCGGTTACGGGCGAGCGTTACACTCGCGACCGGCTCAGTAACCTGGCCCAGCGGGTCTGCCCGCCGCTTCGCGAGCGGTTACGGGCGAGCGTTACACCTCGAGCGAAGGACTAAGGACTCCGGCCGGGCAATGGCAGGGATCCCGCGGGTGGATGGGCAATCTTCTGGCAGGCGGATGGATCCCTGATGGAGCGCGGCGGTGGGCGCTCTCCTGGCTTGAGGGTGGGGCTCCGATCCCCAAGGAATGCCTGCGGCATCCACCGGCACCACCCCGCGGCGAGTGGCAATCCGCCGTGAGCACCTGGGAGAGCACGCGGTGGATTGCGTGGGCGCGAACGTGGCGGAGGCGCGCTCTGGGTAGAGGAAGCGATGCTTGCAGGAAAGCCTTGATCGGTTGCAGAAGAAGCGTCAACGGAAGAGGCAATTCCAAGCGCGGAGTGAGACGGGTCTGCTGCGTGCGGAGACAGCGCTCGCGGTAGGCCTTGCTCTGATACTCTTTGTCGGGAGGTCTATGCAGGATGCCCACGGTGTTGGTGGTTGATGAGGAACGGGCGGAGTGCGGCAAACTGCGGGCGGCGTGTGAGGATGCAGGATTCGCCATGATGTGGGCGGAGAGTGTTGCCGAAGCCGTGGGATGTGTTCAGCAACAGGCGCCTGCGGCCATCCTGGTTGCCGGTGCCAAGCCGGGTGACGAGAGCGGGAAGACCGTCTCGCTCTTGCGAAGGAATCCACGTACTGGAAGCATTCCTCTTGTTCTCCTCTGCGAGCCGAACGGCAACAGCCTGGTAGAGGGCTGGAATAGTGATGCCGACATGGTACTCGAGAAACCGGTAGATCCCGTCGAGCTTTTTACTGTGATCCGCCACCTGATGGCGGCGCCGCGTTGAGAAGGAGATCCGAATGAGCGAGAGACCCCTGCGTTTCGCCGTGGTGGGCCTTGGCATGGGGCAAACCCACTGCCATGATATCCATGATGCCAACGGCGCGGAGCTGGTGGCCGTGTGCGATCTGGTGCCGGAGCGCGTCCAGAAGATGGTGGAGCGCTACGGCTGCCGCGGCACCACCCGATTCGAAGAGATTCTGGCGGATCCGGATATCGATGTCGTGAATATCGCGACGCCGTCGGGCATGCACGCGGAGCACACGGTCGCGGCGCTGCGCGCCGGAAAGCATGTGATCTGCGAGAAGCCACCCGATGTGACTGTGGCCCAGGTGGATGCGATGATCGCGGCGCAGCGCGAGACCGGTCTGAAGCTGGAGATCATCTTTCAGACGCGCTTCGAGCCGCTCTACCGCCGCATCCGGCAGACCATCGCCGATGGGCGCCTGGGCAAGCTGATCGGCATCCATGGCTCGGTGCATTGGTGGCGAGGGCAGTCCTACTACGAGTGCCCCGGCATGTGGAAGGGCACCTGGGCATTGGATGGCGGTGGCTCGCTCGCAAATCAGGGCGTGCATACGATCGATATCCTTCAGTGGATCTGCGGCCCCGTCGTCGAGGTGTATGGCAAGTACGGCGTGTACGCCCATGACATCGAGGCGGAGGACAAGACCGCCGCGGTGCTCACCTTCGCCAACGGGGCGATCGGCACGCTGACGACGACAACCGCCTGCTATCCCGGCATCGATACCGAGATCATCATCCATGGCGAGAATGGGTGCATCCGTACCCAGGGCGGCCTCCAGATGTGGCGCATCCGCGCCGAGACGCCGGAAGCCGAGGCAGAGGAAGAGCGTCAGATGCTGGCGCTCTATGGCCCGGCAGACAAGCGCGACACCGGCGTGTCGTCCGATCCCTTTGCGTTGGCGACTCGCGGTCACCGCGCTCAGGTGGAGGATATGGTGCGCGCCATCCGCGAAGACAAAGAGCCGGCGATCACGGCGGAGAGCGCGAGGCACACGGTCGAGATCCTCAACGCCGTCTACGAATCGGCGCGTCTTGGCCGGCCGGTAAAGCTGGGGCAGTAGCCGCGCCTTCAGAACGCGATCGATTGCGGGCCGCGCCGTCATCCCATGGCGACGCGGCCCTCTTGATTTGATAGAACGCCAGGCGGAGCATACCCGGGTGTCTCGCGGGGTAGAATCACTGCGAGGTGGCGTATGAGGAAAGGGGTGAGGGTCCCGATGGGTGGGCTGCTGGCTGCACTTCTGTTTGTCGCCGTGTGGTTCTTCCTTCAGGCGTGGCTCCTGCCGCGCCTGGGCGTGCCTACCTGACTGTCCCGATCCTGCTCGGTGGAGCCGAGCGAGCAGCGGGGTGAGGAGGCGCGCCCACCCGTCCCCAGGGGAGATGATGCCGGACGCGAGCCGAACTCCCCTCACCCGCCTGAGTGACCTTAGTGACGCTTGAGCGCCTGCCAGGCCGGCCCCTGGCGAGCGCCCCGGGCTCCCGCCCGCGGTCGGGCCAGGTATCCCCGATGGTTCAGGCCACTGGAGCGACTCCACCCGGTGCCCGTCGCGTTCCTGTCCTTCCCCCGAGGCGTCCCTCAGGCGTACCTGGAAAGAGCGCTCCTGCGGCAAGCACCCTATCGGCGGGGGGCCGGGCCAGCCCACACCCCTAGATGTCGGGGCGTTGACATGCGGTCACACTCCTGCTATAGTCTTCTCTGTTGGGCATGGGCTATCATAGCCCGTCATCGTGTCAGGAGAAGAGACCGTGAACAGATGGAACGGTGGGGCCACAGAGGGAGAGCTGATACTCCGCAGCGGCGGCGAAAGGGCGTTTTTCATCGTCGAAGTGGGGGATCTGGCGCGTGCCAAGCGGCTTCTTGCGTACTTCGACGGCATGGCGTGTGAGGTGCGCCCGATCGCGATTGGTCCGGTGGTGGTCTGTGCCGCGTGGGTGGATCAGCCCGGGTCGGGGACGTTCGACGGCATGGCGGAGCACCTGCGGGATCGCTACCCGCTCTCCATCTGCGAGCCGGGTTTTTCGCCGAGCATGTATCGGGTGGCTCTCCAGCTCGCGCGCGATTCGGAGGGAGATCTGCGGCCGCTCGAGTGCTGCAGCGTGTGCGGCGCGCCCGATCCCTTCCCGACCACGCTCTCCCTGCAGGGTGATGGGGAAGAGGAGCGCTTCCTCTTCTGCCAGGGCTGCGTCGGTGAAGAGACGGAGGCGCCGGAGACGGCCGCGCGTCTGCTTCTGGACAAGGCGGCGGAACGCTCCACCGCATGGCGGGATATCGAGCTGGGGCCGCCCATGAAGAGTGGTCGCGCGTGGCAGTTCCCGATGCGCCACGCGGCGGATGCGCTCTCGGCCAGCCATCGATAGCCGTCTGCCCGGCCAAACGGGCCCGTGGACGCGTCTTGCGTTCCATATCCGCTCGTCTGGCCTACCCCCTATTGCATCGCGAGGCCCAGGCATCCCGGCGGAAGCGATAGCCCACGTTGCGGACCGTCTGGATCAGCTCTTCATGCTCTGGCCCAAGCTTGGCCCTCAAGCGCCGAATGTGCACGTCCACCGTGCGTGTGCCCCCATAGTAGTTGTAGCCCCATAGCTCGCTGAGAAGCTGCTCGCGCGTGAAGACGCGGCCCCGGTGCTCCACCAGGTAGCGGAGGAGCTCATACTCCTGGTAAGTGAGGGTCAGGGGCACGCCACGGAGGGAGACCTCGCAGCTCGCGAGGTTGATGACGAGATCGCCTGCGCAGAGGAGATCCGCCATGTCGGTGCGATTGGCGCGCCAACGCAACTGGCGGATCCGCGCCGTCACTTCGTGGCCAGAGAGGGGATCCGCGAGGAAGTCATCAAACCCGGTGGTGAAGTCGAGGTGATCGAGCTGGGTCCGGCTCAGGGCGGCGAGCACGTAGGCCCTGGGGTTGGACACGGCCTGACGCACCCGCCCAAGGGGAGGGTGCTGCCGACTGGGGTCGCGCAGGTCAACGACGAGGGCGGTCAAGCGCGAGGAGTCCTCTCCCGGATCATCCAGGAAGGCGGATATGCTGGAGGCGTGCGCCGTATGGCCCGCCCCGACCAATTCGGAGATGAGGGCGTCGCGCCAGGGGGCATCATCGCTCAGGACCAGAATGCTCTCCATCGACTCCAGGATCTCTATCCGCGCGGTGCACGCTGGCGAAGCCGACGCGCCGGCGGAAGAAGACGCGGCGCCCGATGAAGCGAAGCAACCCGGAGGCAGCCGGCCCCCGCGGGCGCCTTCTTCTTGCCTGCCGGCGCGGTCTCTCTCGTGCGCGGTGTTCGCAGCGACGCGAGCGATGCACCAGAGCGGCAGAGCGCGGCGGTTACGGCCCCACAGTTATATCGACGCGCGTCGATTTCGGGGCGATGTCAATCGTTCCCGGTGTTGTGAGCCGCGCGACAAGGGTGGCCTTCCCCGCAGCCGCGCCGGCAAGCGTCACCGTGTTGTAGGCGGAGGAGGTGAGGCCGATAGAATTGGCACCGGTGTCGACCAGGAACTCGACGGCGGCGGGAACCGGGTTGCCCGCGGAATCGAGCGGTTCGGCGACCAGGGTGGTGCCAGTCCCCAAGGGGATGGATACCGAGGTGCACTCCACCCCGGCTTGGAGCACGCGAATCCGGCTCACCAGACTGTTGAATACGTTGACCACGGGCTCCGCCAGGCCGCTGACCACGGAGGCATGCGCCGCGTCGGGCATCGAGAGGTGAGTGGTCACGGCAGAGAGGCGGACCGGAGTCGATCCGGGGCTAGGTGTGCGCGCGAGTACCGCGACCCGCTGCTCCAGGGTGTTGATCTGGGCGCGCGTGATCTGCGTCACGGGGCCCCCGGCCTCGTACAGCGCCTCCAGGTGACCCGCTACGAGGGTCGAGGCGATGCTGGTATCGCGGTGCAGCAGCGCGCCGGGCCCCGGCACCAGGGTGCCCAGGAGAAGGACGTTGGCAACGACCGCGCCCCCGCTGGCATCGGGGATACGCACTCCGGGGGCGAAGATCTCGATCTGCCAGAGATCGTCTGTGCTGGCCCCAACGGGCACATCGACTGCCAGGCTATAGCTGCCGTCGGGATCGGTGGTGCCGGTCTGGTGAATGTGGGTACTCGAGGCGGTTCGGCGCAACACACGGTAGGTGGCACCGCCGAGGCGGATGTCGCCGGAGGCAAGGCCACGGGTGGCAGGCTCGCGCTCGAGGTAGGCGGTTCCCGCCACGGAGAAGGTGTATTGGGTGAGGTTGGCGCCGGACTTGGCGCCATCGTTGGAGCCGCCGCAGCCCGCGAGGAGAAGGCCGGCCAGCGGCAAAATCAAAGCGCCCACCCACTGGGCAGAGATGCGATTGGGCTTCAAGTCAGTGTCCCCCTTATCGGTCCTGTGCGCTGAGTTCGCGCCGCGGCACACACTTTCCTGCTGAATGGCACGGCCCTCATGCGCCGAAGAAGCATGGCGGGGCGCCGGCAGGGGCGGGGGAGCGCGGGCTCAGTCGCGCTCGCGCATGGCGCGCTCCACATCGCGCGCCGCGGTGCGCTTGGCAATCTCCTCTCGCCGGTCGTAGATGCGTTTACCGCGAGCCAGGCCGAGCTCGATCTTGGCGCGCCCGCCACGCAGGTAGAGCTGGAGCGGGATGAGCGTGAGGCCGCGCTGCTCCGCTTTGCCCCGAAGCCGCTCGATTTCGCGGCGATGGAGCAGCAGCTTGCGAGGCCGGACGGGATCGACGTTATAGCGGTTCCCCGCTTCGTAGGGGCTGATGTGCATGTGATGCACCCACACCTCGTTGCCCTCGATGCGTGCGAAGGCATCCTGGAGGTTGGCCTTCCCCTCGCGGATCGACTTGATCTCCGTTCCGGTGAGCACGATGCCAGCCTCGTGGCTCTCCTCAATCTCGTATTCGTGCCGTGCCTTGCGATTGACCGCAACCACTTTCTTGCCTTCTTCGCGCATTTCCTTCGTGCCTTTGCGCTGGTGCCTACGAGGCTCCGGGGGTAGGGTGGCCCCCCGGGCCTGGGCCTCCCCAGAAAAAGAACGCGGCGGGGGG
>DUUU01000070.1 GCA_012841485.1 Armatimonadota bacterium | reverse complement strand
GGCTCCAGCGTGAAGGTGAGTAACCGCTCTCGCGCGCGGTTGGGCGGCGCCGATGATGCCTCGGGCGTACCCTCGCGGGCGAGGATGATATCCACCGAATGGAGCGAGAAACGCTTGGCCGAGGCGACCTGAGCGGCCACGATGCCGAGGAAAGGCTTGTAGCCAGGCGCGTCCACCTGCATCAGGCACTGGCGCGCGTCCACCACGCGCGTCTGCTTGAAGAGGCCCCACGGCATCAAGAGCCCAATTGGGAAGCCCTCGACCAGACTCATCAGGTCCAGGTGCGATGACTTCCGCCCGATGCGCGCGCGCACCTGATAGCGGCCTTCGGCATTTGTCTGGCCGGTCGTGGGCCCCCGATCCGCAAAGGCGCCCCCTTCCTCGACGACGACGCGCGCGCCAGCAACGGGCTCGCCCGTTGCCGTGTCGAGGACGTAGCCGGTCACCCTGCCCCAGTCCCGGGCAATGGCAAGCCGGGTTTCCTTCGCCGCCCGCGCCCCGCCGGGCGCGGCGAGCAGCGCAACAGCCAGGCACAGCGCGATTGACCGCCGATGACTCATGCGCACCGCAGCTTTCTACGAAACCGTCACAGGATCTTACCGAAGCCTATGCTGAGGACGCTTTGCGCGCGAAGTAAGTTCAATCGGCGTCTGGCTGATATAAGCGGAAAGCTTGGCGCGGGCTCGCTCCCTCCGGCGGACAGCTGGAAGGGCTACATCGCGAAGTGGTCGCCCAGGTAGTGCTCCTTGGCGACGGGGTCGTTCAAAATCTCCACCGGCGTACCGGCAGTGCGGATCTTCCCTTCGACGATGATATAGGCGCGGTCGGTGATCGCGAGCGTCTCGCGGACGCTGTGGTCGGTGATCAAGATGCCGATGCCGCGGTTCTTCAGGTGGCGGATGATCTCTTGAATATCGGAGACGACAATCGGATCGATGCCGGTAAAAGGCTCGTCGAGGAGGATGAAGGTGGGATCAGTAGCCAGGCAACGCGCGATCTCCACGCGTCGGCGCTCGCCGCCAGAGAGGGAAAACCCCATCTCCTTGCGCAGGTGGGTGACCGTGAACTCCTCCAGAAGCTGGTCGATGCGCTTATCCTGCTCGGCGCGCGAGAGGCGATTCATCTCCATGACCAGGCGCAGGTTCTGCTCAACGGTGAGCTTGCGGAAGACGGACGCCTCCTGGGCCAGATAGCCGATCCCCGCGCGGGCGCGCTGGTACATCGGCAAGCGCGTGATGTCGCGGTCACCGAGCATCACACGCCCGCGGCGCGGGCGCACCAGGCCGACGACCATGTAGAACGTTGTCGTCTTCCCGGCGCCGTTGCGTCCGAGGAGACCGACGATCTCTCCCTTGCCGACCGAGAGGCTCACGCCGTCGACGACATTGCGCCCGCGGTACGTTTTGACGAGCTCTTCCGTGGTGATCTGCACCCCTGTGTCACCCTTCCTCCTGGTCGGGGCTCTGGCATGAGCCGCGGCCCCTCGCGCCCGCGCGTCATGGCGCGACGCGCATCACCTCAGTTGCCGTGGGCCGAAATGGTCCCCTCATACCCCTCGGCGGTGCGCCATACCTGGCCATGCTCGCCCTCCAGCGTCATCGGCTC
>DUUU01000069.1 GCA_012841485.1 Armatimonadota bacterium | reverse complement strand
GGGATATCGGTCATCAGGCGGCGGCAGGAGTCGCCCTCGTTCACCCAGAGGGTGAGTGGCGAAGGTCCGTCCGTCACGCCGGAGAATTCACAGTGCAGCCCTGATTCGGTAACGTCGGCATACACCAGGCCGGAGTCGATGAGGCGCTTGCAGGTGACGCTGACCTGCTCGCGTTCGGCCGGTATCCAGTCGCAATCGGAGATCCCGCGGATGATCCCCTCGATGATGTACTCCCACTCCTCCAGGCTGATGCAGTCGATCCGCTCCTCGTGGCAAAAGATCTCGCCGAAGGCGAGGTTGTCGAGCTCCAGCTTCAGGTTGGCTATACCGCGGGCAATGGAGTCATCGGGCCGCGAGCGGTCGGACTCGCCGTAGAACGGAGTGTGCCCGTAGAGAATATCGGTGATCATGTAGGTGCCGCCGAGGTGCGAAGGCGCCGAGCCGATGAAGGTGAAGCCAGGGTGTCGGGGGCAGCGGTCGAGGACAAGGCCATGACGCCCGTTGGGACCGCGGACGCCGTAGGGCTTGGGCCGCCACGGAGGCTGATTGCCATAGAGCTGACCGACGACGCTGTTGTTGCAGGGGAACTCCACGCCGCGTTCCAGGAAGAGAGGCACCGCGCGCCAGCCGATCTCTCCGAAGTGCGAGTTCAGCACGCGGCTGTGCTTGATTCCGGCGCGCGCGAAGGCGTCATCCATCCGCTTGAAGTTGCGGCGCACCGTCTCGTCATCCAGGTCACGCCCGGTCTGGTGATCCACCGAAAGACCCTCGAAGGCGGTGTGCTTGCCGCCGTCGGAGAGGTCGGGCTTATCGGGGAGCACGCCGTAGGGCCGCCACTTGGGGCTCGCCTTGTAGAAATCGTCGCGGAAGGCGTGCATGGAGAAGTCGGCGCCACCCTTCTCGAAGAGGCGCCGGGCGGCAGCCCAATCGGTGGGCCCCATCTCATCGATAAACAACCCGAGGTTTGGACCGATACCGTGGCGGTTCAGGACATCAACATAGCGGAACGCGGTGTGCGTGCCGTGGCAGTCATCCATGCGCGCGGCGATGTAGGGCGGGATGCAGCGCATCGGGAAGGGCTTGGCCGCAGCCCAGACGAGGGAGCGCCACATCAGGCCATCGATCCCGCGCGTATGCCCGAGGATTCCGTCCGCATAGATGCGCTCGCCCGTGCCGAAGACGACCACGCGGCCGTCGCCTACCTGGGCGCAGCCGATCACGCAGGCGCCTTCCGGCGTCTGCAGGAGTGACTGGAAGCCCTCGGTCGCCTCGAAGGTGACCACCTGGAGCGGAGCCAGGAGCGAGAGCGTATCGCCCTGCGCGTGCCCGTGGGTGATGAAGCCAGCGGGCGCCGGGAAGGAGAGCTGCTCGACCGTGGTCACACCCGCGGGCGCGGGCACAAGCGCGCGCAGACAATCCGGCCACTTCTCTACCTCGCGGTCGAAGCTGATGAGGCCCGCGCCAGCCCTCACTGCCTCGGCGATTTCCGTGGCGGCACGGGCCGGCAGTTCGGCCCCGGCGCCATCGTGCGCCAGGATGTAGGCAGCCCGCGGTGAGACGTGGCCAGGGGGGAGCCCGTAATGGTCGGCACACTCCAACGCCTCGTAGGCGGGGCCGAAGTGGTCGAGGGCAGCGAACACGGTTCGGTCGGCGCACGCGCGCTCGGCAACCCGCCGGCTGTCGAGAACTACCAGAACGCTACAGTTTCCTGCTGGCATGGGTTGTTCCTCCTCTAATGACGGCGAATCCGCGCGGTGATGCCCCCTCTGAACAGCGCCCGGTTGGGCTGATACGCGCGGATCCGGCACGTCTGCATGACTCTCTTGGGCACCGCAACGCGAGATCCTGCCCTGGGCCCGGAGAGATCCCCCGCGGGGGTGCAGGGCGGTAGTCGCGGGGCAGGCCCGGCCAGGGATCCGCGGCGCGCGCGGCGAACGTAGCGGTAATCCTGTGGCTGGAGGCGCAGATGAAGGTAGAGTGCTATGTGCTCGGACCCTTGGCGAACAACGTATACCTGGTGGTGGATGAAGAAACCCAGGAGGCCGCGATCCTCGACCCGGGAATCGAGAGTGAGCCGGCGCTGGATCATATCCGCGAGGGGGGATGGAACCTCCGCTATGTGATCAACACGCACGGGCATATTGACCACGTATACTGCGATGCCTTCTTCATGGCGGAGACCGGCGCGTCTCTCCTGATCCATGCCGATGACGTGCCGGTCCTCGAAGCCGCGGACGAGCAGGCGGAGTGGCTGGGATGCGATCCGCCGGAGCGGCCGGTGCCGACGCGCCTGTTGCAGGATGGCGACCGTATCGATATCGGCAAGCTGGTTTTCACGGTGCTGCACACGCCGGGGCACACGCCTGGAGGGATCTGCCTGCTCGGGGATGGCGTCCTCTTCAGCGGAGACACGCTCTTTGCTGGCTCTATTGGACGTACCGACCTGCCGGGGGGGGACTATGGGACGCTCTTGCGCACGCTGCGTGATCGCATTCTGCCCCTCCCCGATGAGACCGTGGTTTGCCCGGGGCATGGGCAGCGAACGACCATCGGCCGGGAGAGACAGATGAACCCCTTCCTGGTGGGGATATAGAGGAGAGACGGGATGAGGCTGGGGGCACACATGCGCATCGCGGGGGGCTTCGGCACGGCGGTTCGGGAAGCCGTGGAAGCCGGTTGCGAGGCGCTCCAGATATTCACCAAGAGCCCACAGCAGTGGGCGCGGCGGGAGGTCACCGAAGCAGAGGGCCAGGAGTTCCAGCGCCAATGCGCCGAGGCGGGGATTGGCCCGGTCATCGCCCACGACTCGTACCTGATCAACATGGCGTCTGCCAACGAGGCGTTGCGGCGCAAGTCGGTCGAGGGTTTCATCAGCGAGATCTGGAGCTGCCACATGCTTGGGGTGAAGGCGCTGGTGACGCACATGGGGAGCGCCGGCAAGGAGCCGGTGGAGGAAGCCACGGAGCGCCTGTGCGCCAGCCTGGATGAGGTGCTCGCCGCGACCGCCGATTCGGGCGTGGAGGTCGTTCTCGAGACGACCGCCGGCCAGGGGAACAGCCTTGGGAGCCGCTTCGAGGAGTTTCCGCGCATCTTTGAACGGGTGAAGGATGATTCGCGGCTGGGCGTTTGCCTGGATACCTGCCACATCTTTGCGGCAGGCTATGACATCCGCACGAGAGAGGCCTACGAGGAGGTGATGGCGGAGTTCGACCGTCTGGTCGGTATCCATCGCCTGCGCGCGATCCACCTGAACGATGCCAAGAAGCCGCTGGGCAGCCGGGTGGATCGCCACGAGCAGATCGGCCAGGGCATGCTCGGCCTGGACGCCTTTCGGTGGGTGGTGAATGACCCCCGGCTGCAGCACCTGCCCGGGATCCTGGAGACGCCGAAGCTAGATGCGGAGAAGCGAGCGATGGACCCGGTGAACCTGGCTCTCCTGCGCTCGCTCATGACGGGGCCAACATGCCCTACTTAGTTGGATTGACCGGGCCCTACACCGGACAGGCGTTCGAGGTGAAGGATGGACGCATGACGCTTGGCCGGGGTCCGGGGTGCGACCTGGTTCTTGACCAGGATGCCGCCGTGTCGCGCGCGCACGCGATTCTGGAGACGTCCGGGAGCATCGCGCAGATTCAGGACGCGGGGAGCCTGCACGGTGTGTGGGTGAATGGCAAGCAAACGGCGCAGGCACACCTGCGCTTGGGCGATTGCCTTCAGGTGGGCGCGAGCGTCTTCCAGCTCTTGCTGATGCCCGCGCCACCCGACCCGCCGGTCCGCCTGAAGGTGATCCTGCCGCAGGCCACGGGTGCGCCAGACGCCGGAGGGGCGCTGGACCAGCCGGTGTCCGCCTGGCTGGAATGCCTCTGCTACCTGGCGGCGTTGCTCCTTCCCATTCCCTTTGGCTTTATGATCGCGTTCAGCTACCGGAAGAAGGCCCACCCGGCGAATCGCCAGCTGGGCACCACGTGTCTGATCGTCTCGCTGCTCTCCACCCTGCTCCAGGTTGGAATCAGCGTCCTCCTCGTCCAGAGCATCCTGCGCCAACTGTTCCCTCTTGCTGGTCCGATGGGTGACTTCGGCTTCTGAGGGCAGCGCGGTTGGGGCCGGCCCCGGGGGCATCGCGCGGGATCAATCCCCGCGCTGCTCCAGCCGCTAGCACAACTCGTATTCAATTCTCATCTCATAGACGCCGCCGGTGACATGCCATTCGGTGTATCCTCCGATCACGCCCCACTGGCCACCTCCAGGATTGGCCGCGCGATTTCCGGCGTTCGCTTCGGCCCACAGGCACATTTCGTCCGTGCAATCCTCGGAGGAGGTTCTCATGAGGCCCGGGGGGAGCTCGCTGTGCTCCATCACCGGCGGGTTGAATCGGATCTCCTCGTAGATGCCAAACGGGAACTCCATCCACGCTCCTCTGACAGAGGCGTCCCATTGGCCTGTGACTCGTGAATGCCCCCATCCAACGTTTCCCGTGAAACAGACACAACGGACGTCGACGTTTTTCGGGAGTGTGGACAAGTCGAATTTGCAGGTGTAATCTCCCTTATATTGGTAATCGCCACCGGAGGCAAGACCCGGCGCATTTGGGAAGATTCCCTCGACGGCTCGAACAAGCAGGAGCGAAGCCTCTGGGAACTGGGCACGAAGAGCCTTCCGGAACTTCTTTCTTTCCAGGTCGCCCGTCAGGAGGATGCCGCGGTTGCCAAGCCGCAAGCGGATGGCACCGTTATGGATGTCGAGCGCCTCGATCCGGGCCTCGCTCCACTCTGGACCGACGCCCAGTTGTGCCAGACGCCGGCGGCGCTCGCTTTCGGGAAGCAGCTTCATGTAAACCGCTGCCACCGTCTCGGGTGCGTTCCACACCGCCGGGTCTTCCGAGGACTGCACGGCAGTGGTGAACTGTTTCTGGTCTAGCACGCTTACCTGGCGTGCTCTCTCCTCGCTCTGGCGCTCCCCTATTTCCTGGCAACCGGTGTGCCCAAGCCACGACGCCTCCTGTGCTGCCGGGGCTGTTTTGGCCGCCTGAATCGGCTCCTCGATTGCCGTTCTCTCCTTTTGCAATAGCACGAGCCTGGCGGCGAGGAAGAAAACCGCCAGCAGTATGACTCCGATCAAGGGGAGTGCGATCATTCTTGACAGCATCTTCTGCACCTGGTACACGCAAGCACCCGCACGGGTTGTATCGTGCGGGTGCGAATGTCCACTTCGTGGTTTTTCGAGAGAGTGTCGCGCGAGCCATCACGATCCTGCATGGATCGCAAACGAAGAATGAGCGCGCGTTCCATCCGCGTTCATCCCGGTTATCTGCGGTATCGATGTAGGTAGGGAGCGGTCACGATTGGGCCCGGGCGGCTGCTGGCAGCGCGCCTGGCACGCACGGGGATCACCAGCAGTCGTAATCGAGGATGAGCCATAGCACGCAGCACCCTCCGTTCCACTCTCTTAGCTCGCCGGTGATCCCCCACGAGCCGCCACCCGGGCTGGCCGCGGGGTTGCCGGCGTTCTCCTCGACCCAGGCGCACGCCGCCTCGCCCCCATCCCACGACAGATACGGGATGGTTGGAATGTCGGTCGAACGTCAGCTTCTTGAGCCCGCTAAAGGGGAAAGTCATCCAGACTTCCCGGACGGTGGCGTCGTATACCTGGGTCTTCCAGGTTGGGCCGAGGATGATGTGCCCAACAAACTCGACGCGGCGCACGTCGATCGTGCGCGGGAGTGACGACAGGTCGAAAACGCAGCTGTAGGATCCGCCGGCGAGATAGTCGGCCTGAATCCCGCCGCCTTGATTGGTGAGTTCCTCTCGAGCGGATCGGACAATCAGCGCCGCTACTTCCGGGAACTCCCGCCGGAGCGCCCGGCGAAACTGCTTGTCTCCCTCTCTGGCGGCCAGGATGCGCCGGCGCGTGCCCAGGTGGAGGCGGATGGCGGCGTTGTAGATGTCCACCGCCTCGATTCGGGCCTCGCTCCACTTCGGGCCGGCACCCAGCCGCGCGAGCCGCCGGCGCCGCTCCTTCTCAGGGAGCATCTTCATGTAGACAGCCGCGAATGTCTCGGGCGCGTTCCACTCCGCCGGGTCGTCCGATGCTTGCACGGCAGCCAGGAACTCCTTTTGATTCAGGGAATTGACCTGGTCCTCCGCGTTCTCGCGCGGGGAATTCGCCGCTTCCTGGCAACCGGCGTTTCCAGATTCAAGAAACTTGGGCACGGCCGGGGCTGTCTTGGCCGACCGGACCGGCTCTTCTTCGGGCGTTCCCTCGCTCTTTGCCGAGGGCGCCTGCTCGCGGGCAGAGACAAAGAGTGCCAGCAGCACGCCCGCGATCAAAAGAAAGAAAACTTCGGCCTTCGCCTGCACCTCCTCCTCCCATTCGATTTCCGCGAGCCGGGAGCAGAGCACGCGCTTCTGGCTCCCGCCCACTGCTGTCTTCGTCCCGGTGCGACACCGTCGGCGATGAGGTACATCACCACCGACGCGGTTGATCCCGGTGGAACAGCCCGGTATCTCGCCTGCTCCTTAGTGGTGCGGGTGTTCTCGCGCTTGCCGCGGCCGTGGGCCCGGCGCCGTCCCACTATCGTATACGCGCGAGAAAAAAAGAGGTGCCACCGCGAGAATTGTGTCGCGCGGTGGTCTCGTGATCCGCAGATGGACACAGGTAGAGAGTTCATTCGAGGCGAGCTTCCGGCAAGGGGCCAAGGATTCGGTGGCGTGTGCGGGAAAGGGTGAGGCGTCGTGCGGCCATTTGCTCCACGCGCGTGGGAATCGCAATGATTGACGAATGCTGAAAAGCCCGTTATACTGGAGGAAGCGGGTACTTCATCTACTCTGCAGTCCCGCCCCATGTGACTGCCCCGTGCAGCCTCGGATCAGTTTGCGGAGGTTTGGCAATCCTTGAGTAAAACCATTCTGCTCTCCGGAAATGAGGGAATCGCGCGTGGCGCGTATGAGGCTGGCGTTCGCGTAGCCGCCGGCTATCCGGGTACGCCCAGCACCGAGATTCTGGAGACAATCGCCCGACACTACGATACCATCTATGCCGAGTGGGCTCCGAACGAGAAGGTGGCGCTCGAAGTCGCCATCGGCGCCGCATTCGGTGGCGCGCGGGCGTTGGCGACGATGAAGCACGTCGGCGTCAACGTCGCGGCGGATCCCCTGCTCACCGCGGCCTACACCGGGGTGAATGCCGGCCTGGTGATTGTGAGCGCGGACGACCCCGGCATGCAGAGCTCGCAGAATGAGCAGGACAACCGGCATTACGCGCGCTTTGCTAAGATTCCGATGCTCGAACCCGCGGATAGCCAGGAGGCGAAGGAGTTCACGCTCCGCGCGTTCGCGCTCAGCGAGGAGTTCGACACGCCGGTGCTCCTGCGAACCACCACCCGGGTGAACCACGGCAAGTCGGTGGTTTCCTTGGGCGAGCCGGTGGCGCCACCGGAGCGCCGCTTCGAGCGAGACGTGCAGAAGTACGTGATGATCCCCGCCTACGGGCGGGTGCGCCACGTTTTCGTAGAGGAACGCCTGCAGCGCCTGCGCCGGTTTGCCGAGACCACCGATCTCAACGTGGTTGAGATGGGCGACGAAGCGGTGGGAGTCATCACCTCCGGTATCAACTACCAGTATGTCAAAGAGGTGATGCCTGAGGCATCCGTCCTGAAGCTGGGGTTGACGTATCCGCTTCCCGAGGAGCTGATCC
>DUUU01000068.1 GCA_012841485.1 Armatimonadota bacterium | reverse complement strand
GCTTTCGGCCCAACTTCACAACCGTGTTCGCGGCGTTCTACTCCACAGGTACCCGCTTGCCGTGCGCCGCTTCCTCGGCTTTCGGAAGAGTAACCTTCAGCACCCCCTCCTCAAACTTCGCCTTCACCTCATTGGCCTTGACCGGGGTTGGCAGGGGAATGCTCCGCATGAAGCGCCCATAGCGGCGCTCGCTGCGATAGTAGCCCTCTTCCTTCTTCTCCTCCTCGCGCTTCATCTCGCCGCTGATGGTCAGCGTGCTGTCCTCAAGGGTCACTTCCACCTCATCCCGCTTCATGCCGGGAAGCTCCGCCTCGACGACTACGCTCCCATCCTTGTCATAGACATCGACGCTAGGCACCCACATCGTCGCCCCGAACTCCGTGCGCCGCTCCGGGAGTTCGAAGAAGCGATCCATCATGCGGTCCATCTCATCGCGCAACCGGCTCATCTCACTGAAGGGAGACCATCGTGTTAGCGCCATTCTGATCCTGTCTCCTTTCTTCCGTGGCCCCGGCGAGACGCGAGCGGGCGGTCCATTCGCCACAGTGCCGCCCGCCGCCGGACGTCTGATGATGGCCACGTCTGCCCGTTCTAGGGGAATGCCGGACGCAAGGGCTGCGCGTATGCCCTTCCCAACAGCACGATACAGCCCCGGTCCGCTGAGACCATACCCAGACGATCCGGGACCCAAACGGAGCAGAAACGGCGTCCTCTCCCGACGTTTCCCCTGGCTACAGACGGATGCGCCGACCCTCGCGCGCCGACTGATAGGCGGCATAGGTGACCGCGACGACATCCGCGGCAAGTTGCGCATCGGAGAGGGGCTGCCTGCCGCTCGCGATGCACTCCAGGAAGTCTTGAATCTCCTGGGGGTAGCCCTGGAACCAGTCCTCGTTGATGCTGGGGAAGCTCCACCCCGCCTTGGTATCGGTCTTCTCGGCGATGTACTCATCGGCGAACACCTCGGACGCGGGGGCGTAGGCAACGCACGTGGTGTTGGGATTGAGGTTGCAGTCGATGCGGGCGTTGGAGAGGTAGAGCTCCATCCGATTGCGAATGCCGCCCAAGACGATATCCGAGGCGCAGATGGTCGCCCGCGCGCCATCCTCGAAGTTGAGGATGAGCGTGGCCCAATCCTCCACATCCTTCCATCCAGAGGCAACCCACTTCCGCTCCTCGCGCTCGAAGCTGGGAATGCGGGTGACGTTCGTCGCCTCGCACGAGACGGAGGCCACCCGGATCGGCTTGCCATCGCGACGCTCGCCCTCCACGCGCTTGAAATAGAGCGCGGCCGCGAGCGGATGGGAGCCAAGACGCAGGAGGGAGCCGCCCCCGGAAGTGCGCCACTCGCGGGCGTAAGGCGAGTGCGATCCGCTATGCGCCTCTTCGGCGCGAATATCAAAGATCGTGCCCCCGGCGGCCTCGGCCAGACGCAGCGCCTTCTGAATGGCCGGCGCGTAGATCCAATTCTCCGCGTACATGAAGAGCACCCCGGCGCTGCGCACAGCATCCAAGACTCTCTCGACCGATGCCATCGCTTCCTCGCGCATCCGCGCAGGATCCTCCGGGTCGCCAAAGTAGGCGGTGAGCGGCTTCTCGCAAATAACGTGCTTCCCCGCGCGCGCCGCCGCAATCGCGATCTCCTCATGCGCGAAGTTGGGCGCGCAGATATCAACCACATGCACGTCCGGCCGGCTCAGAAGCTCTTGCAGGTTCGTCGTCGCGAACTCAAAGCCGTGCTTCTTCGCGAAGGAGGCGGCCTTCTCGGGCGTCCGAGAGACCACCCCAACCCGCTTCACGGGCACCCCGGTCACGCAGTGGTATGCGCCCGCATGCTGATTCGCGGAGAACCCCGCGCCCACAATCCCCACACCAATCGGCTGCATTGCTTCCTCCCTCGGCATTTGTTTGCGCTGATTATAGGAGGTGGACGCAGGCCTGTCAACCGGGGGCCTGCTCTACCTGGAAAACCGGTGCGCGGGCCGGGCAAGGCGTCGTTCTAGATTACGCCACGCTCATTGAGGTAGCGCTCATACTTGTGGTCTTCGGTCAGGATGTGCTCGAGGATCCAGTTGCTGAGGAATTGGAGCAGTTCGTGGTACGGCGTGGCCGCGCTCTCCTGAAAAACCTGCTTCCACTCTTCCAGCGCATCCAGGAGGCGCTCGTGCATGCGATGGTGATGCGGGTACTCGGGATAGGCGTGCTCGCGCAGCAGCTCCTCTTCGCGAGAGAAGTGCATCCGGGTGAAGTCCTCGAGGAAGCTGAGTATCCACGGAAGCACCTGCGCGCCCTCTCCGGCGGCGACGCCCTGATGAAACCGGTTGGCCGCGTCGAAAAGCTGCTGGTGATGCTCGTCTATCTCGGAAATGCCGGTTGAGTACTCCGGACGCCAGCGAAAGACGGGGCCCGAGACCAGCGTCGGATTGAGGATGTGCTGCATGCGCCGCTCGTAGACCTCAAGGAGCTTCCAGCGCACGACGGGGTTATGTCGCAGAACACCGCCCGGGATGCGGAAGACCACTGTCGGCATGGTCCCCCGGATGGTGAAGAACCCCGGGGTGCCGTGCAGGATAGTGGACTCTCCGTAGAACTCACCTGGCCCAAGCGTCTCGAGCACATTCTCACCCAGGAGCAGCTGCACCTCGCCCTCCCGGACTAGGCACACGGCCGGATCGCCGTTCAGCGAGGTAGGCTGGCCGGGTATTAGGCAATGCGGCACCATCTCCCGGGCCAGAGTGACCTGAGTCGGGTAGGCGATGGAGTCGCCAAAAAGCCAGGTACGGTCCAGGAACTCGCGCCGCTCGCGCACATCCGCGATGCGCGCCAGGAGGCCGTTGCGTTGGACGAACGCCAAGTAGACACTCGCGGGGATCTTCAGCGCCTGCACGAAGGAGGTGGCGCGATAGGTGTGCGTGATCGGTTTGCGCTGGATTGCTGCGCCCTCGCCGAGAATGCCTCCCGCAGAGAGGGTGCGCCGCCCGCCATCGCCGCTGCGGATCAGCTCCACCTCGCCAGTGAGCACTAGGTAGACATCGCGGGAGGGATCGCCGGCGCGCATCAAGATGCTCTCCGTGTTGAACGTGATGATCGGCGCATTGAGCAGCATCTCGATCTCGTGGGCCGGCACTCCGGGAAAGTATCCGGTGAGGCAGTGGCGCGCGCGGTCACGCACGTAATCCTGGCAGGCCGGAATGAGCTCATCCACGGCGCCGAAGGTAGAGCCGGATCCAATCTCCTTCAGCTCTGGCGTCAGCTCGAGCGACGTGTGCGAGAGCACCAGCTTCCCAGAGGCGTCTCCCTTGAAGTCGTGCGCGTTGCCGTGGATGAGGCCGCCGCCGATGTCCACCTTCTTGAGGTCCACCCTGATGGCGTAGAGACGCCGGGCGCGCTCCACCACGGCGGCACCATCCGCCATCCCGGCGCGTTGCACGGTCTGCTCCAACCCTTGCAGATCGACGATATCCGCCAGATGGGCATACGTGGCATAGCCGCTTGGCCCCAGTGCCCGGAAGAGGAAAACCGTGGTCTCCACGGGGTGTGGCGAAAAGGAGGGGCGCACCTCCAGGCCATCCACCTCGTTCCATGCTTCCTGCTTCAGGTCGTGCGGCTCGAAGAAATCTTGAAAACGGCTCTCGTCCATGCCGAGCAGGGCGGCGAGCTTCTTCTCGACCGAGGCGCGTACCATCGGCGTGGCGAAGTAGCGAATGCGCCGATCAGAGCGCATCAGCGTGGGAAGCCCGCAGAAGTGGTCATCATGCGCGTGCGTCTGGAAGATGCCCTCGACCTCCGTGATGCCGATGCCCAAGCCCTTGATGCTGTGGAGAATGTTCGGGCCCGCGTCTATCAGGTAGGGCTTCCCCTGGAAGATGAGAACACTCGCCATCGCCGGCCGGTTCGGGTCCCACCCGTCGCCCTCCCCCGAGTGGATGATGGAGAAGTAGCCACGGTCAATCCGGTAGAAGCCCAGGGGGTAGGGCGATTGATACTGCTGGTAGGGCTGCAGGTTCAGATCCACGGTGAGCGCCTCACCGTGATAGAGGAACTCGAAGACGTTCAGGGCGCGCCGGCGCAGGAAAACGCCGTTCCGGATCTCCACCGGGTCACTCCCCACCACCACGGTGTCGACCAGCTCGTGTGACGGGCGGATGCGCCCGAAAGCGAAGGCCAGCTTCAGCTGCATCATGCGCCGCGCCTCCGCCGGCGAGATCCCGCAGGCCGTCAGCTCCTCTTCCGAGACCAAACCGTAGTTGCCCCGGTAGATGTATTCCAACTGCGACCGCACCTGCTCGCGCGACCCGATCAAGAGTGGCTTCGCGCCGGTGTTGTTCGGGTGGTTGGGGAGCAGCATCCCCTGGCGATAGAGCATGTGGAGCACCGGGAACTCTGCCAGGTTGGAAAAGCTGCCGTTTTGCACCAGCACATCGGAAAGGAGGATGGCATTCGGCCCTGTCTCGAAGCGGACACCGTGCGCCTCGCGCGGCGCGATCAGCCCGCGCTTCATCAGGTGCTTCACGCTGTCTGCCGGCGCCCCGCAGAGAATGTAGAGGTTTGCCTTGGGAGCCTCCACCCAGAACAATCCGTTCGCGACGTCAACCTTCACGAGATCGGCCATGCAGCCGCTCCCCCTCTCAGGCAGCATGTTCCCCCCCCGTTTTCGCCTTCCAGGCACTTACTCCTTTTGCCTTCTCCGGCCCTTGACGAGCCAGCGTTCTGTCTGCTATAGTGTGGACGGACGACGTAGCAGAGATTGCCCCCGCCGCCCCATCCCGCGCGCCGCCACGTCGCGTGAACAGCCGGCGGATGCAGCCCGCAGCCCGCGCGCGCCGGCTTCCCCTCGGAAGTCGGACACCCGCGGAAGGAAGCGTCTGGTTACAGACCGCCGTCGCGCGCGTAAGTACGTCGGAACCACATCCATAGCGACACGGTCCTGGATAGTACCCGCAACGCGGGATATCGGATGGGGCTCGTCACCGTGACTCGCCATGCGTAGCACGTGCGAGCGACCCTGGCGCGCACCCGGCCAGAATGCGTAACGCGTAGCCCGCCGTCGGGCCTCGATGCCGGTTCCGGTTCGCCGGTTCCGGATTGCGCTCTCGAAGGTTGGCAAGATGAAGCTAGGTTCGCAGAAGAGAGGCCACCTCACCTTCCAGGAGGAGGTGGAAGCACGTTCCGGGATCAACCCTGCGCGCTGCTATCAGTGCGGGAAGTGTACTGCGGGGTGCCCGATGACCTTCGCCATGGACCTGGACCCAGCGCGCGTGATGCGCCTGGTGCAACTGGGCCAGCGCGACCAGGCGTTGCAGAGCCACACCATCTGGCTCTGCGCCTCGTGCGAGACGTGTACCACACGCTGCCCGCAAGAGATTGACACGGCGCGCGTCATGGATGCCCTTCGCATCCTCGCCCGTGAGGCAGGCTTCACCCAGGCAGAGAAGGAGATCGCTTGTGCCAACCAGGGTCTCCTCAGCAGCGTCCGAGGGCGCGGGCGCGTCCACGAGACGATGATGGTGATGCTCCAGAACCTGCGCACCCTCCACCCCTTCCGCGATGCGGAAAAAGGCCCCACCATGATGCTCAAGGGGAAGATCTCCCCCTTCGCCCATCGCTCCGGTCGCGCCGACCAGGTGCGCCGTCTTTTTGAGAACGTGGAGCGGATCGAGGCGCAGCGCGCCGCCAGCACGCGAAAGCCGGCGCCCGAGGAGCACGCCCCCGCGGCAGGAGGTAAGGAATGAAGTACGCCTACTTCCCCGGATGCTCGCTGCAGGGCATGGCCGCCGAGTTTGACCGGTCCGCACGCGCGGTGTGCGACCACCTTGGCATCACCCTGGAGGAGATCCCGGATTGGGTTTGCTGTGGCGCCTCGCCTGCGCACGCCACCAGCCACCTCCTCTCCATGGCGCTGCCGGCGGTGACCCTGGCGGCCGTTGAAGAGGCCGCGCAGACGGGCAGTCCGGCGACCATGGTGACCGCGTGCGCTTCTTGCTACAACCGCCTGCGCGTCGCCAGCCACGAGGTGAAGGAAGACGCCGCGCTCCGCGCCGATGTGGAAGAGGCCGCCCAAGTGAAGCTCGCCGGCACCGTGGAGGTGCGCCACCTGCTCGATGTCCTGCACAACGACCTGGGCACCGAGGCGATCCGCAACTCCGCCACCCGCCCCCTGTCTGGGCTGAAGGTGGCGTGCTACTATGGCTGCCTGCTGCTTCGCCCGCCCAAGGTCGTCGCCTTCGATGACCCGAACCACCCGCGGATCATGGAGGATCTCCTCGCGGCAGCGGGCGCGGAGTGCGTAGAATGGGCCTACAAGACGGAGTGTTGCGGCGCCAGTCTCAGCCTCTCGCGCCCGGATACGGTATGCAAGCTAGTCAACGACATTTTGAGTGACGCGCGGGATGCCGGCGCGGATCTGATCGCCACGGCGTGTCCCCTGTGCCAGACGAACCTGGACGTGCGCCAGTTGGATGTGGCCAAGACGTACGGCACGCGCTTCAACCTTCCGGCCATCTACATCACGCAGCTTCTCGGCATCGCCTTCGGCCTGCCGGAGAAGTCGCTTGGCCTGAACCGGCTGATCATCAGCCCGAAGGCCGTGCTACAGAAGCTGCAGGCGGCGGCCTAGCCGGCGGGCAGCGCGCGACCGGCACGTGAGAGCCGCGGCAACGCGGCTTTCGAAACGCGGGAAAAGGAAACGGGTTCTCGATGGCTCGCATCGGTGTCTTTGTCTGCCATTGTGGTGAGAATATCGCGCGCACGGTGGATTGCGCGAAGGTGGCGGAGTTCGCCTCCCGGCTCCCCGGGGTCGTGCACGCCGTGGACTATCGCTACATGTGCTCCGATCCGGGTCAGCGACTGATCCAGGACGCGATCCGGGAGAAGAACCTCACCGGCGTGGTCGTCGCGTCGTGCAGCCCGCACATGCACGAGGTCACCTTCCGGCGGGCCGTGGCACGCGCTGGGCTCAACCCCTTCCTGTGCGAGATGGCCAACATCCGCGAGCAATGCTCCTGGGTGCATGAGAACCGCGAGGAAGCCACGGAGAAGGCCTGCGAGCTGGTCCACCTCATGGTGGAGAAGGTGAAGTGGAACCAGCCCCTGGAACCCATTCGCGTGCCAATGACCCGCAAGGCGCTCGTGATTGGTGGCGGCATCGCCGGCATCCAGGCCGCGCTCGATATCGCCAATGGCGGGCGCGAGGTGGTCCTCGTCGAGAAGGAGCCCTCCATTGGCGGGCACATGGCACAGCTCTCCGAGACCTTCCCCACCCTGGACTGCTCGCAGTGCATCATGACGCCGCGCATGGTGGAAGTGAAGAACCACCCGCGGATCACGCTCTACACCCACTCCGAGGTGGAGTCCGTCGAGGGCTACGTCGGCAACTTCGAGGTGAAGATCCGCAAGAAGGCACGCTCGGTGGATGAGGACCTATGCACGGGCTGTGGCGAGTGCCAGACGAAGTGCCCGCTGGGAAAGTCGAAAACCGCGCGGATCGCCAGCGAGTTCGATATGGGCCTCAGCCGCCGGCCGGCCATCTATGTGCCCTTCCCGCAAGCGGTGCCGAACGTGCCCGTCATCGACCGGGCGCATTGCCGCTTTTTTGAGGATGGCAAGTGCGGTGTCTGCAAGAAGGTGTGCCCTACCGGCGCCGTGGACTTTGAGCAGCAGGATCAGGTCCTCACGGAGACCGTGGGCGCCATCATCGTGGCCACGGGGTACGACCTGATGCCCGCTTCCCATTACGGCGAGTATGGCGGCGGGCGCTACGCCGACGTGATCGACGGCCTCCAGTTCGAGCGCCTGCTTAGCGCCTCGGGTCCGACCGGCGGCGAGCCGCGCCGGCCCTCTGACGGCAAAGTGCCGGAGACCGTCGTCTTCGTCGCCTGCGCCGGCTCGCGCGACCCGGCGCATGGAGTGGGCTACTGCTCGAAGATCTGCTGCATGTACACGGCCAAGCACGCGATGCTCTACAAGCACAAGGTGCATCACGGCCAGGCCTACGTCTTCTACATGGATATTCGCGCGGGCGGCAAGAATTACGACGAGTTTGTGCGCCGTGCCATCGAGGAGGAGGGCGCCGTCTACCTCCGCGGCCGCGTCTCGCGCATCTATGAGAAGGACGGCAAGCTGATCGTCAAGGGCGCGGATACGCTCAGTGGCTCGCCGGTTGAGATCGAGGCGGACCTCGTCGTGCTCGCGACCGCGGTGCAGCCGCGCGATGGCGCCGAGGCGCTGGCGCAGATGCTGAAGGTGCCCTACGACGGCTATCGCTTCCTCAGCGAGGCGCACCCGAAGCTGCGTCCGGTGGAGACGAACTCCTCCGGCGTCTATCTGGCTGGCGCGTGCCAGGCGCCGAAGGATATCCCGGAGACGGTGGCGCAGGCGAGCGCCGCCGCGGGCAAGGTCCTTGGTCTCTTCTCCGTGGAGGAGATGGAGCGCGAGCCGACCGTTTCGAAGATCAACGAGCGCACCTGCATCGGGTGTTTTGATTGCGAGCGCGTCTGCCCGTTCGGCGCCATCGAGCGCAAAGAGATTCGCGACCGCCAGGGCAATCTAGTCAAGCTCGTCTCACATGTGAACGCGGGCGTCTGCGCCGGTTGCGGGGCGTGCGTCACCACCTGCCGCAGCGGCAGCGCCGATCTAGCCGGCTTCAGCGACGAGCAGGTCATGGCCCAAATCGCGGCTTTGGGAGTCGGTTGAGTGGCGGCAGCCAGAAGGCAAAGGTGCATAAAGGTACATGATGGGTGATACGTTTGAACCGAGGATAGCGGCGTTCGTGTGCAACTGGTGCACTTATACCGGGGCAGACCTGGCAGGCACCAGCCGGCTGCCCTACGCATCCAACGTGCGTATCATCCGGCTCCCCTGCACCGGGCGCATCAGCCCGCTCTTCATCTTGAAGGCGCTGGAGCAGGGCGCCGACGGCGTGATCGTCTCCGGGTGCCACCCCGGCGATTGCCACTACACCGCCGGCAACTACCACGCCCGGCGCAAGTACTCCGTCTTCCGCGAGCTGCTCCACTTCCTCGGCATCGAGCCAGAGCGGGTCACCTTCTCGTGGGTCTCCGCCGCCGAAGGGAAGAAGTGGGCGGATCTCGTGAATGAGGTGACCGCAACCGTGCGCCAGCTCGGGCCGCGCCCGGCCGCGTGGGGTCAGCCGATCACCGACGAGGATGGCTCGGTCGCCGTGCCCGCGTTGAAGCCGCCCGCGCCGATTCGCTATGAGGCGCCGGCAGATCAGCTCGCGGCGCAAACCGAGGCGCTGCGCGAGAAGGCACGCGAGCTGCTGGCATCCGGCCGGGTGG
>DUUU01000067.1 GCA_012841485.1 Armatimonadota bacterium | reverse complement strand
GGCAAACGTGAGGTTGGCCGCCGGGTTGGCCTGCACCTGCGTCAGACCGGGAAGCTGGTACTCCACCGGGTCCTCCACCGTCACGATGTTCTTCTCCGGCACATTCAGGCGAGAGAGAACGGAGTAGAGCGTGGTCGACTTACCACTTCCCGTCGGCCCGGTGATCAGGATGATGCCATAGGTCGAGGTGATCATCTGCTCGAAGCGCTCGCGCGTCTCGGTCGAGAAGCCGAGCTTCTCCAGTCCCACCTGGGTCGAGCCCTTATCCAGGATACGCATGACGATCTTCTCGCCCAGAACGCCCGGCAACGTGGAGACGCGAAAGTCATACGGTCTCCCCAACACGTTCAGGCCGATACGGCCATCCTGGGGCACCAGCCGGTTCGCGATATCCAGCTCCGCCATGATCTTGATGCGCGAGACCAGCGCCGCCTGGAGCTCCTTGGGCACCGTCATCACCTCGCGCAGAACGCCGTCGACGCGCAGGCGCACGGCCGTGCGCTCCTTGTAGGGCTGGATATGAATATCGCTGGCCTTCTCCTGCACCGCCCGGAGGATGATCGCCTTGCTCAACGCGATGACCGGGGCTTCATCGCTCATCTCGCGCAGGACGGAGACGTCAATCGTCTCCTCTTCGTCCTGGCTCACTTCGATATCGGCCTCGTCGGCGGCGGCAGCCATCATCGTATCCAGCATCTCGGCCATGTCCGAGTCTGGACCCTGAGAAATCTGGTTGAGCAGGTTGATGATATCTTCTTCGGCAACGGTGGCAGTCTCGATGGCGATCTCCTTGCCCATCAGCGCCTTGATCTCATCCTGGGCGAAGACATCCAGCGGATTCACCATCGCGATGCGCACGCGGTTGCCCACGCGCTCGTACGGCACGGCCTTGAGGCGGCGGCAGACTTCCGGCTTCAGCGTGTTGAGAAGCTCCTGGAGGACCTCCTGATCGAGCGTCATCGTGGCTAGATCGACGAAGGGGAGATTCCATACGATGCTCAACGCCTCCGCCTTCTGCTTCTCGGTGATGAGCTCCTTACTGGCCAGAATATCACCGATTGCCTGACGGCCGCTGAGGCCCTTCTGCTGGGCGAGCGCCTCGTGCAACTGTTCTCGTGTGATCCATCCCTTCTCGACACAGACCTCGCCGAGCATCCTCTTCTGCATGAAGACTGCCTGCCTTTCCACCAGACCGCTCTTACCCTAAGGGTGTGCCCACCAAACAGGCAGTAGCACGCCTTCTCAACAGACTCCTCCGCTTCTCCTCTGCCCGGGAGCCGTCTCTCCAGAAGGCGCAGAAGGCAGAACGACGCCACCAAGAGAGTGCCTGGTGACGCCGCTCTGGCCCAACATCGCGTCCGCCGGTCGCGCTCAAGAGATATCCGGTACAATCGTTGGAGTGATGAAGATGAGCACCTCCGAGTTGATCCGCTGACGGTTGCGATACTTGAACAGCTCGCCCAAGACCGGGAGATCTCCCAATCCAGGCACCTTCTGCATCGTCACCGTGTCGTCATCGCGGATCAACCCGCCGATGGCCAGTGTCTCGCCATCGCGAAGGCGCACGACCGTCTGCACCGATCGCTCAGACGTGTTCGGCACCTGCCCGCCATCTCCCGTGGGAGTGAAACCAGTGATCACGTTCACCTTCGGCTTGACATCGAGCACGATCACATCATCGCCCCCGACGCGCGGCGAAACGCTGACCACCACGCCGACGCTCTCCTCGCCAATCGTCACCGTCGTCCCGTTGATGCCGCTGGTGCGCTGTGCGAGGTAGCGAACCGTATCGCCCACGTGAATGGATGCCGTGCGCCCATCCAGCACAGCCACGCGCGGGTTCGCCAGGAGACGCGCCTTGTTGGTCTTCAACAGTGCTTCCAGCGTGGCGTTGAAGGCCATGGGAGCGTGGCCAAAGCGGCCAAACTGCATCCTCGGGATCGTCTCCATTCCCTCCGGCACGATCTCTTGAATGCCAAGCGTGGACCAGCTCCATGTGACCCCGAGCTGTTCAGCATCCGTGAGCGAGACATCGGTCACCTTGACGTCGATCATCACCTGCTTGGGCGCCACGTCGATGCGGTCCAGGTAATCCTTCACCTTGGCGATGTCCGGACGGGAGCCGATGAGGAGCAGCGTGTTGGTCGTACTTCCCTCGGGGATCAGCACGGTTCCCGCCTTCTCGGCGGAATCGGGCGCGCCCGAAGATGTCTTCTCCGTGGATGCCGAACCAGCCGGCAGCTTGCTTCCGGCGAGCAGGTTCAGCAGTGCATCGTCGGTATCGCCCAACCGCTGCCCTGCCGCCGCGCCGGCCTTGTCGTCCTCGGTGGTCGGATAGGCGGGCGCCGGGGCGGGCACCACGACAACCTCGGGCAGGATGCGAGAGCTCATGAAGCCCTTGAGCAGGCGTCCGGCATCGTAGGCGTTGACGTGCTTCAACGAGTAGACCTCGATCTCGAACTCCTCCGGCAACTCCGCCGGCACGCCCTCGGGGCCCACGGCCGGCGGGGGGAGCGAGGATTCGAGCGTGCGGATCGCCATCTCGGCGGCGGCTACCTGAGCGTCATCGCCAATGAGCACGGCCAGCTTCGGATCCGGCGTCTCAATCTGGACCGAGGGCGCCAGCTTCTGGACCAGCGGCACGGCCTTCGTGGCCTCGAGCCTCTCCAGGCGAACCACGCTCACCTTTGGGGGTCCGGCTGGCTGGCCCGCAGTGGCACCAGGCGGTGCCTCGGCCACTGGCGGTGGAAAGAGAATCTCGCCCCGCGTGCCCGGCGGGAAGACCTCTTTGATCTGGTCCCGCGTGCAGACGACGTAGGTATCGTCTTCCCGACCATAGGCGAGCGAACCGAGACGGACGATGTACTCCAGGGCTTGCTCCGGCGTCACGTTCCGCAGCCCCACCGTCACCTTGCCCTCCACCTTGGGGGCAACGAGGATGTTGGAGCCGCTCTGGATGGCGAGCGCCTTGAGCACATCCTGAATATCGGCATTGACGAAGTCGAGGGTGACCAATCTCCGTGAGGAGGCCGGGGCCCCGAGTACCCGCCATGCGCCGGGCACCATCGCGACTCTCCGGGGCACTTCGCCAACGCGCGCACTGGAATCAGGCGCCGGCGGCTCCGCCATGGCCACTGGAGCCACGGCCGGGGCCATGGGGCGTCGTGAAGCGATGAGGCGGGGCGCAGGCGGCGTGGGCGCCTTTTCCGGAACCGTGGCGCGCGCCACTTCCGGCTGGGCCACATCGCTGGCCGCGGCCGCGGAAGCCGTATCGACCTCAAGCACGATCTCGCGCCGG
>DUUU01000066.1 GCA_012841485.1 Armatimonadota bacterium | reverse complement strand
GCGCCAGCGTGAGGATTGCCACTGCTTTTCTCATAAGCTACTTCCTATCCATATCGGCCGGCCGGAGGGACCCCAAGGGCCATCCGGCAAGAACGCCGCATGCCTCTGGCAGGGCGTTCCACGGTCCCGCAACCCCGGGCCGACGGTGTGGGCAGGCCCAACGCGTGCTTCCATCAACACCGGACGGGCGCGGAAGCAGCTGCCGAGGAAGCGGTGCCCGTGCAGGTTCCGGATCTGGTCGGAGCCGGCACCGGTACCGTTGTAATAACTTTTTCTGCACGCGGCGCGTCTCTCCTGTAAGGGGCGTTGCGGTGCACTGGGGGCCAGGATGCGAGCGCCGCCTTAGCGGCCGGCGCCCGTTGGCACCTCGTAGACATGCACGCCCAGGGGCTCGAAGCGATCGGTGAGCCGGCCCTCCCGCACGAGCACCGCGCGATCCTCGAAAAGCACCTTCGCTTGCGTGGCGTTGGCGAGCAGGGGAGAGGCGAGCGTCAGTTCACACGCCTTCTCGTCGCGATTGACGGCGATGATCACGCTCCGGTCCGGCAGCTTCCGCTCCCAGAGGTGGATCTCCACGCCCTCGGCGGGCTTCTCCACCCATCTCCGCGCGGGTACCTGCGCTTCCAGCACGGGCCGCAGGTGCCGGATCTGGCGCACGGTCTCCTTCAGAGCGGCCCATGCCTCGGGCACGTGGGCAACCGTGAAAAAGGAGCTTCCTCCCTGGCCCCACCACCACCAGGCCAGGCTACTGCTCCCGTGGGCAATCGCCATGAAGGCGTTGGCGCGCAGCATCGCCGGGCCCGGCTGGAACTTCTCAGGAACCAGGTTAGCCTTCTGCTTCTGGTCGTAGCAGTGGACAATCGACATCTGCGGCGTGTCCGGGCCGATGAGCTCGCTGTGCCTGTCGTAGTTGGACGCCACGTGCGCCGTGTTGCCGTAGTCCATACTCCAGTAGACATCGTAGCTATGGTGATACGCGGGCACCAGGTGGGTCTGGGCCACGGTGACGATCACCGGATGGAGCGGATCGAGCGCCTTGATCAACTGATAGAGTGCCCGGAGCTGGTCGGGAGGCACATACTGGTGGCCGAGATCCGGCTCGTCAAAGAGGTACCAGGCAAGGAGCGCCGGGTGCCGTCCGAGGGCGCCGACGCGCTCGGCGACGAACTCCTCGTCCCACGCCTGCAACCGGGCGCGGTTGAAGCCGATGAACGCCTGCAGGCCATGCTTCTGCGCCTCATCCAGATACTCCAGGGCACTCTCGTTGCTCCCGGTGCCATCCCAGGCGTAGTTGTGGACGAAGTCGTAGCCTGCCGCGGCCATCTCCGGCATATCCTCGCGGCGCACACCATACATGCCGAGGAGGAAGTGTGGCTTGCCGTCGATGGCGATCCCGCCGCTCTTCAGCCACTCCTTTTTTACCACGCCCGGCATCCGGTTGAAGAACAGCCGGCGTGATGCCTGGTTGCCACGCGCATCGGCCACTTCCACATCGAGCTTGTGCAGTCCCGGCGCCCAATCTCGGTCGGGGACGAACTGGGCTGATGTTGGCCCCACCTTGGCCCACCGGGTGATGTCGCGCCCATCGAGCACAAGGCGTACGTTCTTCACACCCACATTGTCGGAGTAGCGCACGCTGATTGCCTGCCGGGGCTCGGCAAGGAAAGCGTGGGTCGCCTCGATGACCGGCTCGGTGCAGTCCTGATCCTGCGGCGCCGTTTGCTGGAACTCCCACACGGCGGAGCTGGCGTCGTGGCCGGCGATGCGCACCCGCCAGTAGTACTTGCCGGGCGGCAGGGGCTTCTCCGGCGAAGCCACGGCACGCTGCACGCGGTCGATGGTGATGGTCTTGCCCTCGGGGAAACCGGGATCACTGGAGATCTCCAGGATGGCATCGGCGCGCTCGGCGTAGGACCACTCAAAGCGGGGGGTGTTGTCCGCCACCACCTTCTGGAAGCCGGGCGCCAGCAGGACGACGTGGCGCTGCGTCTCGGTGAGCTTCACGTCATCAAACCAGGCCGTGCCTGTGGCGCGCATGGAGAGGAAGAGGACTGCGTAGGCGGCGCCTTCCGGGGCGCGACACTCCTTCGTTGCTACCCGCTTCCAATCGGTATTGCCGTAGGAGCCGGGGGCATAGGCGCCGGCGGCGAGCCACTTGCCCTCTTTATCGGCCCACTCCAGGATGATTGTGCCGCCCGTAGAGTGCCGGCCTCCCAGCTCCTTGGGCGCCACGCCCTGGGTTTTCACCCACGCCTCAGCGGTGTAGAGCTGCCCAGCGCGAACCGGCACCTGCTGCGTCAGGTAGACCCCGGTGAGATCTTCTTGCTCCTCAGGGATGGTGATCCGGGCGCTCTGCTTCCCGCTCCGCTTCACCTCCGTGTCGAGCGCAGCCCGAGGGCTGCGCGTCCACGACGCGAACGCCTCCTCCTCTTCGAAGCCGGCATTTGGCACGGGCACGGAGCGAGTGACGATGGGAACCTGCGAGAGGACTGCCCGGCGTGCCACCACCTCGTCGGGCTTCGCATCCAGGACCTCAATCTCGACGGCGCGCGTCTCCGACTTCGCCTGGCTCCCATCGGAGCCAATCACCAGGACGAGGTGAAGGCCCTCGCCCTGCTCGCGCCGGTCCTGGAGCAATGCGCCCTCGGCGCGGATGATGATGGTGCGCTCCGGTTGCTCGAATCGCAGCTCGCGAAAGTTCGACAGCTGGGGGAAGGTGTCGGTCAGGTTGAGGCTGCTGTGCTTGTCATCTACCCATAGCGAGCAATGGGTTTCCATGGCGCGCACCGCCTCGGGGACCAGCACGAACGTCCACTCCGTCGG
>DUUU01000065.1 GCA_012841485.1 Armatimonadota bacterium | reverse complement strand
GCGACAGATGGCGGCAATCTCGCGCTCCAGATTCCGCACGCCCGCCTCGCGGGTGTATTCGCGGATCAGGCGGATCAGCGCCTCATCGGCGATGTCGAGATGGTCGCGCGATAGCCCATGTGCCTCGCGCTGCTTGGGCACCAGGAAGCGGCGCGCAATCTCCAGCTTCTCCGCCTCGGTATAGCCGGGGAAGTGGATCACCTCCATGCGATCCTTCAGCGCGGGGTGGATCGGATCGAGCAGGTTCGCCGTGGTGATGAACATGACATCGGAGAGGTCGAAGGGGACCTCCAGATAGTGGTCGCTGAACGCCGTGTTCTGCTCCGGGTCGAGCGCCTCTAAGAGGGCCGCCGTCGGATCGCCCCGGAAGTCGGCGCCCACCTTATCCACCTCATCGAGCATGAAGACCGGGTTGCGAGTGCCTGCCTGGCGGATCGCCTGGATCACCCGGCCGGGCATGGAGCCGATGTAGGTGCGGCGGTGCCCGCGGATCTCGGCCTCATCCCGGATGCCCCCGAGGGAGACACGGATGAACTTGCGCCCGAGGGCGCGCGCGATCGATTTGCCGATGGAGGTCTTGCCCACGCCTGGAGGCCCGACAAAGCAGAGGATGGGGCCCTTCATCTGACCGGTGAGCTTGCAGACGGCCAGGAACTCCAGACACCGCTCCTTCACGCGCTTGAGCCCGTAGTGGTCCTCATCCAAGACGGCCTCTGCCTCGCAGATATCGAGACGGTCTTCCGTGCGCCGCGCCCAGGGAAGCGTGACGAGCCAATCCAGGTAGTTGCGAACGACAACCGCCTCCGGGGTGGCAAACGGCATCTTTTCGAGACGGTCCACCTCCTTCAGGGCGCGTTCAGAGACCTCGGCGGGCATCTCCGCCTCGGCAATCTTCTCGCGAAACTCCTCTATCTCGGAGAGGCGCTCGTCGCGTTCACCGAGCTCTTGCTGGATCGCCTTCAGGCGCTCGCGCAGGTAGAACTCGCGCTGCGACTCGCTGATCTCCCGATCCACGCGCGACCGGATCTCGTTCTCGATGTTGAGGATCTCCGTCTCGCGCGATAGCACGGCGGTCAGCTTCTCCAAGCGGCGGCGCGAGGAGAGCGTCTCAAGCAGATCCTGCTTCACATCGGTCTTCACCGGAAGGTTCGGGGTGATCTGGTCGGCCAGCTCGCCCGGATCGTCGATGTGCCGGATCCCCTGGAGCAGCTCTGGCGGCACGTTCCGGTCGAGGTTGACGATCTCCTCATACTGGCGGCAGACGGAGCGCATCAGCGCCTGGAGCTCGATCCCCTCCTCTCGCGTCTCCTCAAGCAGCTGCACCTGGGCAACGAGAAACGGCTCTTCCTGCACGTAGCTGCGAACACGTGCCCGGGCCAGTCCCTCGATGACGATCCGGACTGCACCCTCGGGCAGCCGGAAGATCTGCATCACCTCGGCCACCGTGCCCACCGTGTACAGATCGGTCGTCTCGGGCTCTTCAATGCTCACATCGCGCTGAGCGATGAGGAGTACCTGCCGCCCCTGCTCCAGCGCGCGGATCGACTTCTCGCGACCCACAAACAGCGGCAGCATGTTGCGCGGAAAGACGACCTGGTTATCTCTCAGCGGTATGACCGGCAACAGTTCGGGGATGCGCGGATCGTTTCCCATCGAGGGGATGCTCTCCTCCTCGAGGACTACCTTCTTCTTCCTTGGCATGAACGCAAGAATTCTCCTTATAGCTGTCCAACGATTGAGTCTTGGCTACAGGGGCCCGCATTTCCTGCCCCTTCAGAGGGGCGCTCCGGCAGCCGGTCTGCACGCCGGCCCGCGATCCTGAGACGAGTCGCCGCGCACCTGGCGGCAGGCATAGGCGGATGGCGGCACAGGAGTGATGCTCTATCGTGCGGTGGTTCTGCCGGCCTCGCCGGGGAGGGTCAGACTGCCCCTAAAGCGGCCTCTCTCGGGAGTGGCGCCGCCCGCCGCTGGCGACGACGCGTGTGGTTTCCCAGAGACACTCACGGAGCGCCCCCCAGGCCGCGGCAGCTTAGGAGGCGCGGCGCTCTTGATCGAAGAGGATGAGCTCTGGCTCCTGATGGGCTCGAACAGTCTCGGGGGTGACGATCACCTTCCTCACATCCTTGCGTGAGGGGATCTCGTACATGATGTTGACCATCAACTCCTCGATGATGGTGCGCAGGGCGCGCGCGCCGGTGTTGCGGGCCATCGCCTCCTCGGCAATCGCCCGAAGGCTGTCGGGGGCGAACTCCAGGTCCACGCCATCGAGCGCGAAGAACTTCTGGAACTGCTTTACCAGGGCGTTACGCGGCTCCACGAGAATGCGGATCAGGGCTTCCTCGTCCAGTTCATGGAGGGTCGTCACGACAGGCACGCGGCCGACAAACTCGGGGATGAGCCCGTACTTGAGGAGGTCCTCGGGCATGACGTGGGCGAGGATGTCGCCCACGCGCCGTTCGCGCCGGCTTTGCACCTTCGCGCGAAACCCGAGCGACTGGTTGCTGATGCGGCGGTCGATGATCTGCTCCAACCCATCGAAGGCCCCACCGCAGATGAAGAGCACGTTGGTGGTATCGATCTGCATGTACTCTTGCTGGGGGTGCTTGCGCCCGCCTTGCGGTGGCACGCTGGCCACAGTACCCTCCAGGATCTTGAGGAGGGCCTGCTGCACGCCTTCGCCGGAGACATCACGGGTGATGGAGGGGTTTTCGCTCTTGCGCGCGATCTTGTCGATCTCATCGATATAGACGATGCCCGTCTGCGCCTGGCGCGTGTCTCCCCCGGCGGCCTGGATCAGCCGCAGGAGGATATTCTCCACGTCCTCGCCGACATAGCCCGCCTCGGTCAAGGTGGTGGCGTCGGCGATGGTAAACGGCACGTTCAGGATACGCGCCAGGGTCTGAGCAAGCAGCGTCTTGCCGGTGCCAGTCGGCCCGATCAGCAGGATGTTGCTCTTCTGGAGCTCGACATCGAGGAGGTTGACATTGATCCGCTTGAAATGGTTGTACACGGCAACGGAGAGGACGCGCTTGGCGTGATCCTGCCCGACCACGTACTGGCTAAGGATGCGGTATATCTCCTTAGGCTTGGGGATGCGCCCGACGTACTCGGCGGTCTCCTCTTGCTGCCCGCGCCGGAGAAGCCGGTTACACTCCGCGACGCACTCCGCGCAGATGCGAACATCGCGGCCCGTCACCATATGCCGTATCTCGTCACGGCCCTTGCCGCAAAAGGAACACCGCGGCTCGTCCCGGTCATCGCCCGGCCTGTTGAACATCTCCCGCTCCCCGAAACTCCCAGCGCAAGAGCACGCTCCCCCGGCAGCGAACTCCTCTGCCAGATCTCACATTAGCCTCTCGCCCGCGTGACATGAGGACGCGATGGCACACGCCTCTCAGGTAAGATGCCGCACCAGACGCGGCCATCACGCCGTGCAGGGACGCGCTGGCCAAGCGCCCCCTGGGGCGCCCCACGCGCATCCCTGCACCATGCGTCACGCACCCAAACTTACGACTGTGTCTTCAGATTGGGGCGAAGAATGTCATCGATGATCCCATACTCGAGCGCGGCATTGGCGTCCATCCAAAAGTCGCGATCGGTATCGCGGCGCACCTTCTCCACATCTTGGCCGGTGACCTCGGCCATGATCTCCTCCAGCTCCTGGCGCGTCCTTCGGATCTGGTCCGCGGTGATCTCGATATCGGCAGCAGTGCCTTCAAACCCGCCGCTGGGCTGGTGGAGCATGATCTTGGCGTGTGGCAGCGCGGCCCGCTTGCCCTTTGCCCCGCAGGCGAGGAGAACCGCGGCCATGCTCGCCGCCAGGCCGACGCAAATCGTCGCGACATCGGCCTGGATATGGCGCATCGTGTCCAGAATGGCCATGCCCGCCGTCACGGAGCCGCCCGGGCTGTTGATGTAGAGGTCAATGTCGCGATCCGGGTCTTCCTTCTCCAGGAACAACAGCTGGGCGACGACCAGGTTGGCGATCTCATCACCAATCGGGCCGTAGACGAAGACGATACGGTCTTTCAGCAAGCGTGAGAAGATGTCGTACGCACGCTCGCCCCGCGCGGTCTGCTCTACTACCATCGGCACCAGGGCCATCTGTGTTCTCCCTCCCGGCTCACGCTCAGACAGGCTCATCGCTGGTGACGGCGCAGCGAGCACCCTCGAACGCGCGCCACGCTTCTCCGGCCGCGACAGTGCGGGGCCAATGGCGGCGTCAGGATGCCTTCGGCCCCACTGCGCGCCGTGGGCCCTCATCAGCGCCCCCTGCAATCCGACACGCGTACTCCCTAAGACGAAGTGGGGGGCTGCTCAGGGAGCGCGCCTCACTCCTCGACGATACGCGCCGACTGCACGAGCAGATCGACCACCTTGCGGAAGAAGATCGACGTGCGCAGGCTCTGCCGGCTCTTCTGGCTCTCCAGGGCGGCGCGGATCGCCGCGGACGAGACGCCCGCGCTGCTGGCCATGCGCTCGATCTCCTGATCGATCTCCTCGTCGGTCACCTCGATCTTCTCCTGCTCCGCGACCTGCTCGAGGACCAACTGAGTGCGGATACGACGGCGCGCATCCTCGCGCAGTTCGCGCTCGTAGGTCGGGAAATCGATCTCGCGGCTGCGCAGGAAATCATCGATTGTCAGGTTCTGCCGCTCCAGTTCGCTCGCCTGGCTGCGCAGCATCTCGGCGGTCTGCTCCTGGACAAGCACCTCGGGGAAATGGACCTCGGAGCGCGAGACCACCTGCTCCACCAACTGGTCGCGCACTTCGCGCTCGGCCACTTCGCGGGCAGACTCCTCGAGCTGCTGGCGAACCTGGTCCCGGAGCGCGGCCATATCCGCGACATCGGCCACTTTCTGCGCGAACTCGTCGTTCAGCTCCGGCACTTCCTTCGTCTTGAGTGCCTTCACGGTGATCTTGAAGGTGACGTCCTTGCCAGCGAGCACGGGATCCTGGAAGTCATCGGGGAAGTGAACCGGCATCTCGCGCGTCTCGCCAACCCGCGCGCCGTCGATGGCAACGTTGAACGCCGGGACCATATCGGTCTGGTCCATGTCGAGAGCGACGTCGGTTCGCGAGCGCTTCTTCAGGTGGCGCTCGCCCCGGTAGAGGTCCAGGTCCACGATGGCGACAAGCCCAGACCCTGCCTCTTCCGCATCCGTATCCACCAGTTCCGTATGGCGGCGCCGCAGCAGATCCAGCTCGAGATCCACGTCGGCGTCGCGAATCTCCACGCGCCGGCGGTTCACCAGCAGGTCACGGTAGTCGCAGAGGCGTACCTCTGGACGCGTGGGAACTGTCGCGGTGAAGCGGAGGGGCTGCCCCACCTCAAGCGTCTCGACGCTCACCTCGGGCGGCGCGAAAGGCTCGACGCCCTTCTCTTGCAGCGCCTGGGCAAAATGCTCGGGCACAAGCTGGCTGATGGCGCGCTCGCGCACCGCGTCTTGATCCACGTAGCGCTCGAGGATGCTTCGCGGCGCCTTCCCCTTCCGGAAGCCGGGGACGGCGACTCTGCCCGCGACTTCCTTGAACACGCGGTCGATGGTTTGCTGTACAGCTTCCGCATCCACCTCAACAGTGACTGCGACTATGCACGGTTCTACCTGCTCAAGAGTTACCTGCATCACCTCACCTGGCAAGAGCGCTCGTTTCCCCGACCGGGGCAGCATGCCACCCCGGCCGGCTTGCGGCCGCGATCTCCCCCACTAACAAAAAGAACTGAGGGAATCTAGCTCGGCAACCACCCGCGCAGCGCGGCCCACGACAGGCGTGCCGCCCAGACAGGCTACCAGTCAGCGGATTCCTTCAGTCCCACATTGTCCTGCGTCAACCCGGCAGGACTGCCACGACAACATGAGTATCCACCTGAAGGGAGTGCTTCGACCAAAAAACACGGCAGAGGCACTCCCGCACTTCTCTCCGGCCTCTTCCGGGGTGGATGGAGGCGCGGTCACCGAAAGCCGGCGTTTCGCGCCTGATGGGCCCCCGCCGTGAAGCGGAGGGCCCTTGGAGCGGGAGACGGGACTCGAACCCGCGACCTTCTCCTTGGCAAGGAGACGTACTACCACTGTACTACTCCCGCATCGATGACGGCACCGCCGCCTGCTGGTGGGCGAGGAGAGACTCGAACTCTCACGGACAAAGTCCACATGATCCTAAGTCATGCCCGTCTACCAGTTCCGACACTCGCCCCTGTTGAGATATCAACGCCGTCATTATAGCAAAGGCGATCCATGGTGTCAAGACGCGGTGCATGCTGCTCGCGGGCCAACGGGTACGCGCGCCTGACGCGCATCCACGTCTCGCGGCGAGGCCCCCCCTATTTCGTAGCTACCTCCCTGGTGTGGGGCTCCGCGACTACATCGAACCCGAGCTCCTCGGCCTTGCGAACGAAGTACTCCACATTCTCCGCGCTCGTGCCATCGCCCAGGGTCACCCGGTCATAGGCCCGCTCCAGGGCGATGATGATCGTCTCCGCCAGACACGCCGGGATGTTACCGGGTCCAAACCCGAGATCAATCTGGTACTTCACGTGCTCGCCCGGCATGCGAATGGTGCCGCCAGGGATTACCTTGACATCCGGGCGCTCGCGCAGGACCGCCGGGGCGACATCGGCCGGCCGGCCCAGGTCAAAGACGAGCGCGCCCTCCTTGAGGTGGCGCGAGAAGATCACGGCGCTCGGGTCAGAGGTGGCCGAAAAGATGAGGTCCGCGTCCACCAGCGAGTCGCAGCTCACCGAGGTGGTCACCTCCAGGAGCGGGTTCACCTTCCGAAGCAGTCGGGCTCCGCTCTCCAGACGCTCCAGATTCGTACCAACGAGGATCAGCCGGCGCATCGCGGGCGCCAGATCCCGGCAGATCTTGAAGCCCACCACGCCATTGGCACCGACGACGGCGACGGTGGCGGATTCGAGCTGGTCCGAGAGGCGCTCGGTGAGAGCCTGGAGGCCCAGGCGCACGCTCCCCGCGGTGAGCGAACCGCCATTGGTCACCGGGATCTGCGAACACCGCTGGACAGCCGCGCCCTTCTCGCCAACAACGGACATAAACGCGCCCAGACCGATCACCGATGCTCCCAGGTGGTGCGCCAACTCGGCGGCCTGTATCGCCCGCTTGACCGCGAGGGACTCTTCGTTCTTGATCTGCTCGGGGAGGAGCGTGACGCCGATCAGGTAGACGCGCGCGCGCCGGCCATCGCGAGTGGTGATCCCGGTGATCACATCGTTCTTCATCGGGCGCATGTACCGCAGCACGCGGCGGGTTATCCAGAACGGCAGCCATCCGGCAAGCAGCCGGAAGCGGCGCGACTTGAAGCAATCCGCCATCTCGAAGGGGTGAATCACGAAGGCGCACGCCACTTCATCGCCATCGATATTCGCCAGGGGCACCCTCTCGCCCACGCGCACTTCCGTGCCATCGATCAGCCGCCCGAGGTTCTCCTTATGCTTCCAGACGATGAAGAGGAAGATGACAGTGCCAAACACGCGATACGCCAGGTCGACCGGGGTGACCCACACAGCGACG
>DUUU01000008.1 GCA_012841485.1 Armatimonadota bacterium | reverse complement strand
TGAAGCTGCATCCGGAACTGCCTGACACGCACCGCGCGCTCGCGCTCGCTGGCGCGCTTGTCAAGCGCATCAGCGTCGCCTTGAGCGCCGCGCGCAAGGCGCTTGAAATTCATCCGGGCGATCCCCAGTCCCACCTTTGGCTGGGTGTAGCCAACGGCGGCGATGGCGCCCGCGAGATCGAGACCGCGCTGGCGCTCGACCCATCGCTGGGCCTCGGGCACCTCTTTCTGGCCGTGCTGGCCGCCGCCGAGGGCGATCAGAAGCGCATGCTGGTCGAATGCGAGCGAGCCTTGGAGCTGAGCCCCGTCGATGCATCCCCGCTGCTCCTCATGGGGATGATGCAGACGGGCGAGGGAAAGCTCGATGAGGCGATAGCCACCTACCAGCGCGTCCTGAAGATCAACCGGCACGCCGGATTGGCCCATGGCGCCCTGGCGCGCCTCTACTTCCGAAAGGGTCAGACGGGGCTGGCGCAGGATGCCTTGCGACAAGCCTTTGCCCTGGATTACCGTGTCGCCGAGTTGATGCGGGAGCAGGCGGCTGCCTACCAGCAGGCGGGTAAACTCGAGGAGGCAGAGAAGGAGTATCGTCTGATCTTGCTAGGCGATGACAAGGACACGCCATCGCTGCGCGGTCTGGGAATGCTGGCGCTGGAGCGCGGCAAGGTAGACGAGGCGGAGAAGTTGTTGCGCCGGGCGCTCCAGATTAGCCCTAAGGATGCGTGGTCGTTCGTGGGGCTCTCACGCTGCCACTACCGCCAGGGCAAGCGAGATGAAGCGCTTCAGGATTTGCGCCGCGCTGCAGAGGTGCAGCCGGATGATGGCTTTGTGCAGCTGGAGCTAGGACAGGCCTACGAGCAACACAATCGAACGCGCGAGGCGTTGGATGCCTACGAGCGGGCGATCCGCCTGTTGCGCCTGCCGGATGCTTACTTCCGCAAGGCGCAACTGCTGGCCAAGAGCGATCCGGCACGCGCGCGCGATGCCTGGAAGGGCTTCCTGGAGGCCATCGAAGCGATGGGCGGTCCCGCGTCGGAGAGCGACCGGGTTCGCGTCGAGATGGCGAAGCGGGCCTTGCAGTAGCTAGCGGCGCGCGGTATTCATCCCGGGGCCGGCCGGATCATCTCCTGGCAGGCCTTCATGAAGGTGAGCTTGCGATGAGGCGCTTGGAGCAAGAGCGGAGGGGGCAGGCGGTCGTCGAGCTAGCGCTCGTCCTGTCGTTCTTGCTCCTGACTGCGTCGGCGGTCGTGCAGTTCGGAACGCTCTACGGGATCAAGCTGCGCGTGGAACACGCTGCGCGGGAGGGCGCCCGCTACGGCGCGATCCACGCCATTTCGGGCACGGACGAGGAGATCCGGGCGCACACGATCGCCGTGGCGCATGACCTCCAGCCGGCGATCCGGGCCGACAACATCGCCATCGAGACGCCCGAGGGCCGCGGGGCCAAGAAGCCAATTGTCGTGACGGTGGTCTACCCGTACTCGCCCACCGTGCCGCTGATCAGCGAGCTCCTGCCGGAGACTATCAACATTCGGGCAACCGTGCAGATGCGGATTGAGGGCTAAACGTGAGCGGGCGGCACACACGAGGGTTAGTCCGTCGAGGAGGATGCGCGCGCGGGCAGGCGCTGGTCGAGTTCGCCCTCTGCGCCAGCATCTTCCTGTTGCTGACGTTCGCCGTGATGCAGTTTGCCATCCTGGGGCATATCCGCCTGGTGCTCGGGCACGCCAGCCGCGAGGGTGTCCGCTACGCGTCCGCCCGGCTCACGACCACTCCCGGCGCGCCGCCACCCGTCACCGATTCCCAGGTGAAGCAGTGGATTATCCAGTGCGCAGGGACGCTGCGTCCCCCGCTCACCGAGGCGAATATCGAGGTCTACCCGCCGGAAGGCCAGCCCCGGATGTCCGACACGCGCATCCGCGTGACTATCACCTACGACGTGCGACCCTCGGTGCCGCTGATCGCGCCGTTGCTCCCGCCGCAGATGACACTTCGGGCGGAGTCCGAGGCGCGCATGGAGTGAGGAAGGCAGGATGACGCGAAGGGAACTCCGTGGAATCGGCCAGCGCGGCCAGATGATGATCCTGGCCACGTTCGGCATGGTCGTGCTCCTCGGTTTCGTAGGCTTGGTGATCGACGTAGGCCGCATGTACGTCGTCCGGCAGCAGCTGAGGAACGCGTGCGATGCCGCCGTGAGCGCGGCCGCCCCTCACCTTCCGTTGCAGCCTTCGCAGGCGATTGCGGCCGCGTATGACCTGTACTGCCGCAACGCGGGGGGCACGCCGCCGCCGAACCCGGTCAACGACGCGGATCACACCATCGCCGGCACTGGCGATATCGTGCATGTCACCACGCCCTACCAGGGACACTCACAGCGGCTCTACTGCTCGGCGCGGCGCACCGTCCCTTCAGCGTTCATGCAGCTTTTGGGGATCCGGTCGCAGGTGGTGAGTGCCTACGCGGTAGGCCATCAGACGGGCCGGGCGACGCCTGCCTCGCTCCTCTCGTCGAACTTCTCGAGCACGTCGAGAGGCGTCAGCACCCAGTACATCAACCGCACCCGCCCGGACGGCCAGCGGTATGCCATCGTGATCGAAGGGAACAACGCGAAGCTCGGCATCGACAGCCGGGGGAGGATCCGGGGCATCGTCGCCACATCGCAAAACATCTACGTCGATAGCAACAACTCCGTGGGCAAGGCGTTCTATGGCGATACCCGCTTCCCGAACTATGGGAAGGGCAACAACAAGACATCGCCAGAGCTGTTGAACCCGGCCCCCGGCGCCCCTTCGGGCATGGTGTTTCTAGACCCGAACTACTACCTAGAACAGGCGAAGGCGGCGGGCAGCGGCCACGTTCTCCACGGCAACCAGACGTTTAAGAACACAACGCTGAACGGTTTCTACTTCGTCTATGGCGATGTCTACATCGGTAAGAGGGTGACCGGCACCGCCACGATTGCCGCGACCGGGCGGATCATCACCGGCGAAACCGGCCAGAGCCTCACCTACGCCGACACGGTGAACAAGCTCCTCTTCTACGCGGGCGCCGACCCCAGCCTCGACCCGCAGACCTACTTCACATCACCGAGCTTCAACCCAGACGATCACTACATCCACTTGAATGATAACAACTGCACCTACCGGGGCTCCATGTACGCACCCTATGGCCGGATTCTAGTCGAGTCCAACAAGGTCGCGATCTACGGATCGATCATTGGTGACACGATCGGGATCACCCAGTACGCCAACAACGTCACGATCTACTTCGATCGCACGCTCTCGCCCCCGGTCTCCCCGGGCACGTTGCTGATCGAGTGAGTGTGGTGTTCTACCTCTCCTTCACCAGACGCTTGAAAAAGTAGGTGTAACCGACGACACTCACGAGTTCCCAGCCTTCCTGGCCGAGGCGGCCCAGCACTTCGGGATCTT
>DUUU01000064.1 GCA_012841485.1 Armatimonadota bacterium | reverse complement strand
TGGTATGCGACGACACGCTTGCCGTGGAGACCACTCCGGGCCAGCGTCCAATGCATCGTGCGCTTATCGTCTGCGCCATAGGAGACGCTTATCCGTTCGATTATCTGCTGCGACTCCGCGTGGCGGCCAGTGTCAACGCCTTCATCCTCGCCACGCTCCCGATCCCGGAACTCGGAGAGGCACATGTATGCCTGGCCCATTCGGTTCTCCGCCTCGTCTGCAACCATGCCGGCTACGAACCGCTCTGGCGGGAACAGGTGGGCGATGCCTGGCGCGAGCCGCGGCCGGCGCATACGTGGCCGGTGCTTGCCTCGGACGACGAGCGGTGGGAGGTCCGCGCCGCCATTGATGCCGTGGTGGCGGACGCCTACGGCCTGAACCGGGAGCAATACGCGCACGTCCTCTCCACCTTCAGCCACAAGAGCTACCCGAAGGCGCCGACCCTGTGCCTGGCGAAGTACGACGAGCTGAAGCGGGCCGGCCTGGAAGCGTTCACCCGGAAGTACGACCCCTACTGGGATATCCCGCTGAACGAGGACCTGCCGCAGCCGGTGATTGAGCTGCCGGGCGTCGGGGAGCCGGCGGCGCCGACCGGCGCGACGAACGGAGAAACACCTCCGATACTGCGCGGGGAGCCGGCACAGTTGACCCTGTCTGGCGGGGTTGACTACGGCAAGCCCAAGCGGCGGAAGAAGGGGTAGTCTCCTGGTAACGGCGGGACGTATGGAACTGCTGGGCGGCTCCGCCCATTGGGGGGTCCGAGAGGAGGCCGACGCGATGTCGCCGTCTGATGTGCCAAACCGGTTCTCAATTACCTTGATCCAGAATGGTATGCATTCCCTCAATAAGGGGATCCAGGCGTTCCAACGGTATTCCAGCACGAACAACCAGATGCTCCTCAAGGACGCGATCATGCAGGTACACCACGGTGTGGAGCTACTGCTGAAGGAGATGCTCCTTCGAGAGAACCCCCTGCTGATCTACGAGAACCTGGGTGACATGACCAAGAAGCAGGAAGTCGCGGACAGGGCAGGGGTTGCCCTGTTCGCCTTGCCTGACCCACCAAAGACTGTTACTTACATGGATGCCGTCAAGCGGGTCGGTGTCCATATCAAGCCCAAGGAACTCGACACCTCGCTAGTCCAGGACTTGACGGAGCTGAATAGGGTACGAAACCAGGTGGAGCATTATGCCATTGATGTGGACTTGGATTACGTGACTCGGCTGCTCGGCTCGCTTCACGCCCCGCTGACCGCACTGTTCGAGAGCCAGATCGGCGGCGTCGTCAAGCAGTTCCAGACGCCGCAAAGCGACAGGGCTTGGGCAGCGGTTCGGCAAGACGCGAAGGCCGGACTGGATGCCGAGAAGGAAGTGGCCCAACTACTGGGAGCGTTCCGAGGCCAGGATGTTCCAGGGGCGCTGTTCTGCACCGATGGCCGGCTCGTGCTTCCCGAGTTCGTAGAGATTCTCACCAACTACTACGTTCCCGAGTATGGTATCGAGGTCGATGTGCTGGCGCGCGGGAACGCCGAGAGCTGGGTAGTTGAGGTGAAGGTCGGCAAGCGCATCAGCGCAAGTGTGCTAGACTCGCTGTTCGCCCGCGGCCTGTACCTCAAGGCGATGCCGTGGCTGGTGGTCTTCTCGCCAATCCCTGTGTCTCTTCGGGATGCTGCACGGCAGCGACGGGTTCTGCTCACCGGGCCGGAGGAAT
>DUUU01000001.1 GCA_012841485.1 Armatimonadota bacterium | reverse complement strand
GTTTGCCTCTTCACTATCGATGACCTGCAATCAATTGTGGAGGGGAACCTCGCCGGGCGCGCGGGCGAAGTGGAGGCGGCGGAAGCGATTGTGGCCGAGGAGGCCGCGAAACTGGTTGAGTGGCTGCGCTGTTTCGAGGCCGGCCCGGTGCTGGCCGCGCTCCAGCGAAAGAGCGAGGCGGTGGTCCAGGACGAGCTGGCGAAGATCGAGGGCCGGTTGCGCCACCTCTCCGAACGCGACCGCGAGTTGATCGGTATCCTCGCGCGCGGCGTGGCCCGGCGCCTCCTCCGCGAGCCGATTCTCGCCGTGAAGCGCCTTGCTGCCTCGGGCGAGCCGCGCCCGCCCCTGGAGACGGTTCAGGAGCTGTTTGGCCTCGACGGTGCCGGCACGCTACCATCTGAACCGACCGAAGAACACTCCGGTTTGTCTGGCACGTAGAACCCCGCCGTGCCGCGTTGCGCCGTGATGGGAGGCCGCCCATGCGCCTGCACTTGCTTCCCCTGCTGGCGATCGCTTTCGCGGCCGGAATCGCCCTTTCCGGGCGTTGGATGCTGCCGCCAGTGCCGCCTGCCGTGGCGGCCGTGAGCGCGGTGCTCGTCGTCTGCGCCGCTCTCCGGTGGGCGCCGCGACTGACGCTCCTCTCGCTCCTTGCCCTGGGGCTTTCGGGGGGAGCCTTCTGGGAAGCCCTCGACCGTGCGCTCCATCCGAATCTGCTTCAGCCGTGGGTCGGGAAGCGCGTGGAGGTGATCGGCCAGGTGCTGGAAGAGCCGGTGGAGCGCGGCTTTGGGCGCGTCTGCCGGGTGCGCGTCGTGCAACTCCGCCGCGTCGAGACGGAGACTCGCGTCGATGCCCGGCTGCTGCTGCGGACGAGCGAGAAGATCCGCCTGGCGCCCGGCCAGCAGATCTATGCCGCCGGGATCCTACGCCCCATCCGCTCCTCGGGGAACTTCGGCGGCTTCAACTACGCGCGCTACATGGCGCGCGAGCACGTCCACGCCACCCTCACCGCGCGCGACGCCTTCGTGGAAGTCCTCAGTCCGACGGACTCGCGCCAGGACAGGCGGCTGGCGCTGGGCCTGCGCGATCGCCTGGCCGCGGTTCACCTGGCCTCGCTCCCGCCCGATGAGGCCGCTTTGATGAACGGGATCGTCTTCGGCTCGCGCGCCACGCCGGTGCCGGATGAGATCGAGCGCGACTTCCGGAATGCCGGGGTGGTTCACGTTCTCGTCGACTCGGGCGCTCAGATCGCTGTGCTGATTGGGATCTTTCTCCGGCTGCTGGGCTGGGCCGCCGCGCCGCGTTGGGCAAGCCTGCTCATCACGCTGGCCGGCGCATGGCTCTACACGCTGATGGCCGGCGGCGCCCCCGCGATGGTCCGCGCCAGCATCACAGCGGGGGCGTTCGCGGTGGCGCAGCTCCTCGGCCGGCAGAGCGACCCGCTCTCTCTCCTGGCGCTCGCCGCACTGGTGATCCTCGGGCTCTCTCCCGGCGATCTCTTCGACCTCGGCTTCCAGCTCTCATTCGCTGCTGTGGGCGGGATGATTTTGCTCGGCCCGCGCCTGCGCGCGCTGCTTCCCGCGAGACCGGAGTGGCTATGGGCCGGCATCGCGTATTCGCTCGCCGCCCAACTGGCGACGGCGCCGCTCGTCGCCCATGCCTTTTGCCAGATCGCTCCCGTGGGCGTCCTCACCAATCTGATTGCCATCCCAGCGGCTGGGGTGCTCCTTGGCAGCGGGCTCGCGGTCTCGGCCATCGGCCTTCTCTGGCCGGCGGCAGCGTTTTTCCTGGATAGCGCCAATCTGGCGCTCCTCTGGGTGCTGCGCCAGGTGATCCACGCCTGCGCGAGGGTGCCCGGCGGGCATCTCTGGATTCTCCCGCCGGGCGGCATCACGGTCGTGCTCCTCTACGCCGCGCTGCTTGCGCTGGCATGGCTGCGCCGGGAGCACCTGGCGTTTCTTGGCCGGAGCCGCCTTGCCTGCGCGTCAGGGATCGCGCTGGTGGCGCTCCTCGCGGGCTCGAGAGTGCTGCCGTCGCCACCGCTCTTGCGCGTCACTTTCCTGGACGTAGGCCAGGGCGACAGCATCCTGGTGCAGACGCCCACCGGGAGGACGCTCCTGGTGGATGGCGGCGGCGCGAGCGGGGGCCGGTTTGACTTTGGCGAGCGCGTGCTCCTGCCGGCGCTGCTCCACCGGGGCGCCCGCGCCATCGATTGCGTGGTTGCTACCCACCCTCAGAGCGACCACATCGGCGGCCTGGCCGCGGTGTGCCGCGAGCTGTCCGTTGGGATGTTGATCGAGCCGGACGTGCCCTCGGAGAGCGCGGAGATGGAGCGGCTGCGAAGCGAAGTGCGCAGGCGCAGCATCCGCCACCTGCGCGCCCAAGCGGGGGTCTCCTGGATGCTCGACCCGCAGACGCGGGTGACCCTCCTCCATCCGCCGGATCCACGCCTGCCCGGCAGAGAGGATGTGAACGACCACAGC
>DUUU01000063.1 GCA_012841485.1 Armatimonadota bacterium | reverse complement strand
GCTGGAGATAGGCGGCTGATGCCCCGCCCCGGTTGGTGGGGAGAGGCATCCTTCCCTCATTGAAGACAAAGGAACCACGATGCCGGGGGACAAGCGCCGGCCGTGGCATTGGGATACCCCGGTACGCTCGCGCTCAGTGGCGCGTGCGAGCCAGCAATCTCAGGGAGTGAATGATGGAGCACCCTTTCCATGAGGAAGAGCAGCCAGCGGGACCACCGTTGGTGCAACCGGTCGATCCCGAGGCGGTCGATGCGCGCCGGCGCGAGACCTACCTCTCCTATGAGGGCTTTTTGCGCGGCCTTCTGGAGGAGCTCGATCGGCGCCGCCCCGAGGAGTGGCAGCGTGATTACTCCAGCCTCGAGGCCTACGAGCGCTCGGTGCGCCCGATGCGCGACCGCCTGAAACGCATGCTCGGCTTCTGGGTAGAGCCAGAGGCGCGTCCTGCGCCAAGAACATGGGACCATGAAGTGCTCCTGGAGAGCGACGATTTCACGGCCACCCGGTTCTCCCTGGAGATCCTGCCGGGCCTGCAAACCTACGCCGTGGAGCTGACCCCCACGTCGCCCGGCCCGCATCCCGGCCTGATCGCCCAGCACGGGTATGGGGGCACCCCGGAGGCGGTGTGTGGCTTCACCTCCCATGCCAACAAGCCGGACTACTCCTACCGCTCGCTAGGGATCCGCGCAGCACGCCACGGCTTTCATGTGATCGCGGTAGCCCACCCCACCGGTTACGGCCGGCCCGAGGAGAGCATCACTTGGCCCCTCCCTGGGCACGAGGACCTCCCGCCGCAGTATGGCAAGAACCGCCTCCACCGCATGGCGATCATGGCCGGGGGCACCCTCTTCGGGCTCGACATGATGGCCTCTTCCCGCGGCGTGGATCTTCTGACCACGCGCCCGGATGTGGATCCTGAACGGATCGGCATGTACGGGCTATCTCAGGGCGGGCAGAGCGCGCTCTATCTACCGGCCTTGGATGAGCGGATCCAGGCGTCGGTGAGCAGCGCCTATTTCAACCACCGCTTTCCAAAGCTGATTGGCCCGCACCGGGCGCGCACCTTTCTCGATTCGGCCGAGGAAGATAAGTTCTTCTCCAAGGTGATCCGCTGCTTCTCGGACTGCGACCTCGTCTCGCTGATCGCCCCGCGTGCCTTCGCCGTCGAGGCGGGGCTGCACGACACCTCGGTGGATTTCGAGAAGTCCGCGGATGAGTTTGTGTGGGCTCGGGAGCATTACGAGCGCCTGGGAATCGCGGATCGGATCGAGTTCATCGCGCATACGGGCGGGCACGTCTCTTCCACCCGCCGGGCCTTCGAGTTCTTGCGCGAGCACCTGGGAAGCACAGGGTGAGAGGCCATTAGAACAAAAGAGAGCGGGGCGCGGTCCCGCTTGCCGGAAACCGCGCCCCGCGCCTGCCGTTCTCCGAAGACGTTACGGAGAAAGCCTACAGGGCGATATCCCAGTCCGCTCTCGTGCCGGTAGACATCCCGGAGCGCAGGTAGTTCTTGTTTTGCCACTTCACGTGCCCGTCCACGTAGCACATGTTGCCGCCATCCGAGTGGGGCACGGAAGTGCGGTAGAGGTTGTTCTCCTGCAGGATGGTGAACTGGGAGGAGGAGCCGTTCCCGATAGAGTCAGCCCACATCCCGGTCTCGGAGGGCTGCTGCACCTGCGCGAGCGAGCGGACCGTGGTGTTGTAGCCCAGGGTGATGTTCCAGCCGTAGGACCCCTTGGGCCCGGTCACGGCTCCCGTGCCGCTGGGGTTGTCCCAATAGTAGTAGTAGGGCGCCGAATTAGACGGGCACACCCACAGCTGCGTGTTCTTCATGTAGGGTTCCAGCCGCGTCTGAACGTTCAGGTTGTGACCACTGTCATGCCAGTAGACCGGGAACATCTCGTCATAGTCCTGCAGGTACTGCATCGTGGCCATGCCGATCTGCTTCAGGTTCGACTGGCAGGTGGACTTGCGCGCGTTCTCCCGCGCTCGCGCGAAGACCGGGAAGAGAATCGCCGCGAGTATGGCGATAATCGCGATCACGACTAGGAGCTCGATCAGGGTGAAGCCCCGACCGCGGGCGTCTCCTGACACGAGGACGCCAGGCAACCGGTTGCGATAGCGCATTGAATGATCCCCCTTTACAGCTATTCAAGCCGGCGGTTCGATGCCCGGTTCCTATACAGGCCCGCAGCTGCCCGCCCTCTGCAGGTGTGGTTCTCTCAGCATCCTGCGGCTTCCTTCTTCGATCCGCCAGGAGGTTTCCGATCGCCGGAACCGCGCCCCGCCTGCCACTCTTCGAGGCGATCACGGAGAAGGCTTACAGGGCGATATCCCAGTCCGCTCTCGTGCCGGTAGACATCCCCGCGCGGAGGTAGTTCTGGTTCTGCCACTTCACGTGCCCGTCGACGTAGCACATGTTGCCGCCATCCGAGTGGGGCACGGAAGTGCGGTAGAGGCTGTTCTCTTGCAGAATGGTGAACTGTTGGGTGGAGCCATTCCCCCGGGAGTCGGCCCACATCCCGGTCTCCGAGGGCTGCTGCACTTGCGCCAGCGAGCGGGCGGTGGAGTTTAAGCCCAGGGTAATATTCCAGCCGTAGGACCCCTTGGGCCCGGTCACGGCTCCCGTGCCGCTCGGGTTGTCCCAATAGTAGTAGTAGGGCGCCGAGTTTGACGGGCACACCCACAGATCCATGTTCTTCATGTACGGCGCTAGCCGCGTCTGAACGTTCAAGTTGTGTCCACTGCTGTGCCAATAGACCGGGAACATCTCATCATAGTCCTGGATGTATTGCATCGTCGCCATCCCGATCTGCTTCAGGTTCGACTGGCAGGTGGTCTTGCGCGCATTCTCGCGTGCCCTGGCAAAGACCGGGAAGAGGATCGCGGCCAGGATGGCGATAATGGCGATGACGACGAGCAACTCGATCAGGGTGAAGCCCCGATTGCGGGCGTGCCCTGGCGCACAGATGCCAGGCAACCGGTTGCGATAGCGCATTGTAATGATCCCCCTTACAGCTATTCAAGCCGGCGGTTCGATGCCCGGTTCCTATACAGGCCCGCAGCTGCCCGCCCTCTGCAGGTGTGGTTCTCTCAGCATCCTGCGGCTTCCTTCTTCGATCCGCCAGG
>DUUU01000007.1 GCA_012841485.1 Armatimonadota bacterium | reverse complement strand
CGGCCCCGAGCAGCCTGCTGGAGCACCATGCGGCAGTATTCCTGGAAGCTGACAGGCGCCGGACCGACGTAGGCATCCTCCGCCTCGTAGTGCCTTGCCAGCTCGCGGCCCTTCGCGGTGATATCGAAGGTCATCGGCGCGACGGAATCGACGCACTGTCGCTGGTAGAGCGACTGCAACTCCACGCGGAAGCAGCCCGGTGCCAAGCAGAGGAATTCGCTCAACTCCTGCTCGGTCATCGCGCCCTCTTGCTTGATCGTCTTCAGGAGGAGGCCCTCGAGCATGCGTGCGGAAAGACCCGCCTCTTTGCGCTCGACCGGCGAGTGGGGGCGGATCCGCTGGAACACGTCCGGCTCGCTGGCGCCCACGACCACCGGACGACGCTCATCCGTGGCGCGCTGCCCCGTCATCTGAGTGCGGTTGGTGAAAAACCCCATGGATACCCTCCTACAAGCGGTTGCCTGGCACGCCTCTTCCGCAGCCGGCCCTGGTCAGCAGTTCGCCTTGGCCCGGAGAGCATCCTGCAGGGCGCGGCGGGTGGGGAGAGCAGCGCGGTTCTCGATGCCGCGTGGCGGCTTCAGGTTGCAGAAGGAATTGACGTCTGGAGAGGGTCACAGCGTTCCGGGAATCGCCGCGGGGAAAGCGGCGGCGCGCACCGGACGCACGCGGGGGTGGAATGGGGTTTCCCCTCAGATCCCGGCATCATCCAAGCGAGGGGCAGCGAACCGGATTGTGTTCCCTGCCCCTTCTCGGTCAGCTTGCAAGCATCACCCAGGCCAGGAAGAGGGCGCTGATGGCAAATGCTGCCGCCAGGGAGAGCAGATAGCGCGCAGCCAGGGATGGGCCGGCGCACCTGCCCACGAGGATGCCGGCCCCGAGCAATGCCAGAACTACCGCTACGCTCCCCACTCGCCCCCTCCGAGGAAGTGCAACATCCAGCGAGGAAGCAGCGGATGGGCACGGTTCGCTGCCACCCCAACGAGCCGGCCCTCGCCCAGCATGCGCACCGAGCGTTGGACGGCATCCACCCCGCTCTGACCCAGGCCAACGACGAGGAGCACGCCATCCATCTGCGCGGCCAGCACCTGCGAGTCGCTCGCCGAGAGCATCGGCATCATGTCGAAGACCGTGATGTCGAAGGCGTCGCGCAGCCGCTCCAGCGCCTGCGCCATGCGCTGACTGCGCAGGAGGCGGCTGGGGTTATCCGGCCGAGTCCCGGGCAGGAGCACGCTCAGATTGGGCAAGGGCGTGCGCACGATCAGTTGATCCAGATCCTGATCCGGATCCGCGATGAGATCGGCCAGGCCGAGGTGCGTCCGCTGATTCCCCTGCGCCTGCGGCTCGCCCGAGGTAAACGCGCAGCTTGTCAACAGCACGCGCTTCTCCAGATCGGCCGCCATGGCGCCCGCGATGTTGGTGGCCACGGTGGTCTTCCCCTCGCCGGGGAGCGGGCTGGAGACACCCAGAACGGTGCCGCCTTCCCTGCTTATCCGGCCCATGGCCGCCGTGTAGAGGGTTCGGTACTCCTCCAGCAGCCGATGCCCGAAGTCCTCCTGCTCGATCAGGCTGTACTGGTCGGTGAATGTCTCCCGCACGGACGGGAGGTTCTCTCTCTTCATCCCTGGCTCCTTACCTGACACGCTCGCTCTGCGGCGCTCCTAACGGCTCGTCGGGTTGGCCGGCACGCTCTCCCCAGGATCAGGGAGGGGGGTCATTGAGGCCGGCACGGTGCTGGGCACCGGAGCCATTCGGTCACGCACGAACTCGCGGCCCACCTGCGTGCGCGTTCCCAGGAGGAAGAGCGCCGCGATCACGGCCGTCGCGATGGCCGTTCCCACGAGCCACCGGCGCCGGCGCTGGCGCACCAGAATGGCGCGCGGCGCTTCCGGCAGTTGCGGAATGGCGGCCAACACCGGAACACCTACCACGCGCTCCAGGTCCTGCACCGAGTGCACGCGGCGGTCGGTCATCTCCTGCAAGCCCATCAGCATGAGCCCGATGAGGAGGCCGACGCCGAGCCCCGCGAGCACGATGGCCAGGCGACGCATGCCGTTCGACGCGGGCACGAGGCGTGCCGGGTCGATCAGCCGGTAGACGGCCTCTTGCTGCCGCGCTTCGAGCTGATTGGCCATCCGGGCACTCTCAAGCCGCTCGACCAGCGAATTGTAGAGCGTCTCCTGCGTGCGCGCCTGGGCCAGCAGGTACTCCCACTGCTGGCGCACCGCCGGAACATCCTTTGCCAGCGAGCGGACCGGGGTGAGCATGCCCCTGAGCTGCTCCTCACGCGCCCGCGCCGTTTGAAGCTGATTCTCGGCCGCCAGCAGCTCATCTTTCAGGCGCTCGTAAGCCGGGTTGATGCGCGTCGTCTGCGCTCCCGCCGCGGTGGGTTGCTTGCTTGCCTCCGCGAACTCGGCGCGCAACCCCTCCACCTCGCGAAGCTTCGAGCGTACATCCGGGTGCTCCTCCGTATAGCGCGCCAGGAGCGCCGCCAGCTCCGCCTCCGCCGTGGAGAGCCGCGCCTGGAAGGCGAGAACGCGCGGGTTGGGAACCGTGCTTGTCTCCGCGACGATCGTCCGCGGGGTGTTCTCAAGCTGCTTGCGGATGAGCGCCATCTTCATCTGCGCGTCGACCGCGCTCACCTGCGCCTCGGCAAGACCATCCTCGATCCGCGCCACGCGCCCCGAAGTGGTCTCCGGTATCTGGGCGAGCAGAGCCGCGTTCCTCGCCTGGAATGCCTCGATCGCCTCGCGCGTCTTGGCCATGCGCTGGCGGTAATCCGCCATCTGATCCTCAAGGAACGCGATGGCCTCCTCGGATTGCTCGGTGCGGCTGCGCGTGCTGACGGCGATGAAGCCATCCACCACCCCGCGCACGATCCGCACCGGCCACGCCGGGTCCTTGCCGGTGTAGGTGACCTCGAAGGTGTTTGCCCCGGTCGGGCGCGCCTTGATGTTTGCCTGCACCGCGCGGATCCGCTCTTCTATTGCGAGGGGGCTTTGGTTCTCCTCGATCAGCCCCAGGCTGCGCAGCGTCGGCTCCATGAAGTTGCGGGCCTGGATGAACTCGCGCAGCGTATCGACCTGGGCCGCCACGGGCCCCAGATCACGCGACCGGGATCCGCCGAGTGCTTCAGCAGAGCCCGGTGACTGCACGAGCACCGAAGTGCGCGCCGTGTAGGTGCGAGGCAGCATCAACGCCCCAGCGACCGAGGCGAGCGCCGCGATCACCAGACTGATAAAGAGCGTGCGCCGTCTCCGGTAGACGCCTTCCGCGATCCGGCGCAGGTCGATCCCATCCTCGGGCACCATCGGTGCCGCGCCGGGCCGGTATACTGCCGGAGGCCCTCCGGACCCCGGCTGAGGGGTGTGAGCAATCTCTGCCATGGAAGCTCCTCCCACGATAGGGCCGAGCCTATCGCATCCGGAGCCCGCGGGTGCAAGAAGAGTGCCAGGGCAGAGCCATCCTGCTTTCTGGTGGGGAGATTTCGTCGATGCGCCATCCCCGCGCGCGGGGAGGGCCGATAGCGGGGCCGGCAGCACGCCGGGCAGTATCGGGCGGTGAGCGAAAAGCGCCGCATGGGGGCAACGGGCGCTGGCTCAGGCCAGATCGAAGAGGAGCAGGTGCGCCGGCGCGGCGGCAGAGAGGACCACCTCCGCCTCATCACTCACCGCAGCTCCATCTCCGGCGCCCAACGCCTGCCCGTTCAGCGAGACCTTCCCCTCGATCACCTGTGCCCAGGCGTGCCGGCCGCTCCGCAGGGAGTGGGCCACCTGGCCGCCCGCATCGAGCAGGCACGCGAAGAGATCGACATCCTGGTGGAGGGAGAGCGAGCCGTCGCGGCCCTGGTGTGAAGCCACCAGGCACAGGCGGCCACGCTTCTCCTCTTTGGGGAAGGCCCGCTGCTCGTAGCCCGGAGGGAGTCCGGCGCGCTCCGGTATGATCCAGATCTGGAGCAGGTGTACCGGCACCGTCGGCGAGGCGTTGAACTCG
>DUUU01000062.1 GCA_012841485.1 Armatimonadota bacterium | reverse complement strand
TTCGCCAGGAGGTAGGCCTTCAGGTAGGCCATATCGGCGCCATGCGACTGGTAGGCGCCCTGCTCGAAGATTCCCTTCACGTTATTCTTCACGAAGAACTGGACGTTTGGCTGGAGCACCTCGATGTTGGAGAAGGGGAGCACGTAGTGCGCGAAGGTGGTCGTATAATCCCAGATGTAGACGCGGTTGCAGATCTTCGACCACCCCTCGATGTCGCGGGCGAACTCCGTGTCCTCCTCTGCCAGGGGATGCGAGAAGCAACACTCGATGCTGCAGAGGCGCACGATGACGTTGTGCCGGGGCCGCGTCTTGCATGGCTTCCGGGTGTACTGGTAGGCCAGGGTATCGACGGCGACGTGGGGGAACTCCTTCTCGATCGCCTCCGCAACGGCGTTCACGAATCGAATGAGCGGCCCGGAGTGGACTCCGCCTTCTTCCTCCTCGACCTTCTTGCAGTTGGCGCACTCGCAGTAGCCTCGGGTATCGTTCTGCGAGACGGAGACGATGTTCGCCTCCGGGTTCTCGCGCAGCCACTTGCGCACGCCCTCGATGACGATCCGCAGCACGTCGGGGTTGGTCAGGCAGAGCTGGTAGTAGCCCTTCATCCGCTTGCCGCCGATCTCGGAAAAGTACTCGGGGTGCTCGTCGAAGTACTTCTCCGGGGGCACGAGCCGGTTGAAGGTGTGCACGAAGCCGACGTAGGCGATCTTCCCGCCGTGCTTCTCCCCGAGCCGGGCCTGGTTGGAGTTCGCCTTGTTGCGCGCGGCCCAATCGCCGTCAAACGCATCGTACCAGAACGGCTCGCGATACTCCAGAACGGGCACCTGCGTATCGTCGATTGCGCCCAGGGAGATCGTCTCCTTCTTGGGGATGCGGCTGACTTTCGAGGAGAACCACCGGCAGCCCAGGTGTTCTTCAAGGAAGGTGTAGACGCCGTAGAGCGTGCCCCGCGGGCGGCCGCCGGCGATCACCAGGTGCGGGCCCACCGTGCGGAGTGTGAAGCCCTCCTGGCCTAGCCTGGCAAAGTCAATACCGGCCCGGATTCGCTCCAGGTGCGCGTTTCTTCCGAGGAGGATGGCGCGCGCCGGAAGCGGCTCCGCGTCGGTCACTATCGGCAGCTCGACTCCGGAGATCTGCTTGAGGAACGATTGCAGCTCCGAAGCCGCGTGCTGCTCCGAAGGGATGGCATTCGCCGGCACCACAATGCGGTAATCCGAGCGTCCCGCCTCCACGAGCGCGGTGGTGCCGGGTGCCGCCGTGGCCGGCAGCGCGGCCAGGAGAACCAACAGCGCGAGCAGACAGAGACGTGCATCAACCATGGTGACTCCTCCCTCCGGGGGGGCATCCCCTGAGCCCAGTGCCGTTCAGCGCCGTGTGCCCTCACGGACGCGGCAGGTATGCTCTCGATATGGGATCACCGTGTGCGACGGGCCAGGCGGCGGTGAGCGCGCCCTCCGAACAGCTTTCCGTGGCCGTGCGAGACGCCGGCCCTCGAATCGGAGACGGCCTGCCTGGGCGCGGCCACCGCTCGTCCCCTCAGAAGTTACGTGCCCTGCCGGGATCTCCTCTCTCGGGCGCCCTGTGGCTGGCGACGACAGGAACCAGGGCCGGCCTCCCGAAACTCCTTGTAGCGTGAGCCGAGTGAGGGTGGGGATCATGGTTTGCCGTGATCTGATGTTCTGAGAGGGATAGCGGGTATTCCCCAAGAGATGTCTGAAAGCCAATTCACCAGCATCGCCGATATCACGCGGCGGTTCGAGGAGCAGGAGTACATCTGTCCGCATGCCGTGGCGGTCACCGTCTACCTGGCCGGGCAGATGGGCAAGCCGATCCTGGCCGAGGGTCCGGCCGGTGTGGGCAAGACCGAACTCGCCAAGGCATGGGCGCAGGCGACCGGGCGCGAGCTGATCCGGCTCCAGTGCTACGAGGGCCTGGACGAGAGCAAGGCGCTCTACGAATGGGAGTACACCAAGCAGCTCCTCTACACCCAGATGCTCAAGGAGAAGATCGGCGGGATTCTGGCCGGCGCGGCGACGCTGGGCGAGGCCGTCGCCCGTCTCCGCGCGCACGAGAGCAGCTTCTTCTCGCGCGACTTCCTGGTGCCCCGGCCTCTCCTCCGCGCGATCCTTGCCAGCCGGCCCGCCGTCCTCCTCATCGACGAAGTAGACCGCGCCGACCAGGAGTTCGAGGCGTTCCTCCTGGAGGTGCTGAGCGATTTCCAGGTGAGTGTGCCGGAGCTGGGCACGCTCACCGCGCGGCACCGGCCCGCCGTGATCCTCACCAGCAACGCCACGCGCCAGCTCTCCGAGGCGCTCCGCCGGCGCTGCCTCTATCTCTACATGGACTACCCCTCCCACGAGCAGGAGGTGAAGATCGTCACGCGCAAGGTACCCGGGCTGGATGCCCGGCTGGCCGAGCAGGCGGTGCAGTTCGTGCAGAAAGTGCGTGCCCTGCCGCTGCGCAAAGCCCCGAGCATCGGCGAAACGCTCGATTGG
>DUUU01000061.1 GCA_012841485.1 Armatimonadota bacterium | reverse complement strand
GTGCTTGGCCTCGTCGGCCTGGCCGCGCTATGGAAGCGAGACCGCACCGCCCTGCTCCACTCGGGCGGCGGATTCCTCTTCGGCGTCCTCTTCGTTCTGACAGCCAACATCGATCCCCGGCCCACCGCGTATGACGCGGCAACGCTCGAGCGTTTCTACCAGCTTCCGAACTTCTTCTTCCTCCTCTGGATAGGCGCCGGGCTGGGCGCCGCCGAGGGCTGGCTGGAGGGCATCCGCCCGGCGCTCTCTCCTCCCATCCGCAGCGCCCACGCGGCCCTCCTGCTGCTCGCGCTACCGGCCACCCTTCTCGCGGTCAACTACGGCAAGGCCAATCTTCGCGGCAACTTGCTCTATCCGCGCTTCATGACCAACATCTTCGATTCCCTGCCGCAAAACGCCGTCTTCTTCGTCTGGACCGATACCGTGGGCATGGGCGCCGATTACCTCACGGATATTGAGAAGCGCCGGCCGGACGTGGCGGTGATCAAGGTGGGCATCCTGGGCGCGGAGCCGTACCGGTCCACCGTGCGCCAAAAGTACCCCCACCTTCGCTGGCCTGATCTCGCTCCCGACGTGCCCTTCAGCCTGGGTCAGTTTGTCCAGCACAACATCGACCGCTACCGCATCTTCGTGGATGGTCTCCCGATGAAGCTCAGCTTCCCGGTCATCCGCTACGGGCTCATCTACGAGGTTCGCCCCCAAGGCAGCGTGCCGCGCGTGGCCGAGGTGCTGGATCTGAACGAGGAGCTCTGGAAGCGGTTTGACCTGCGCCAGGTGAATACGAGCCTCTACCCCGCCAACTCGATGTGCTACTCCATCGTGGTCTTCTACTACCTCTATCACCGCTTCACCATGGCGAGCGAGTGCAACTATTTCGGGCGGTATGCCGATGCGCTGCGCCATCTGGATGCGTGCGAGAAGATGGACCCGAGAGGCTACGTGGCGCGCTCCGCCCCCTGGCAGCGGCAAATGGCCATCGCGCACATCGGCCTCAACCAGCTGGATCAAGCCCTGGCGCACCTCGAACTCGCCCGCAAGGAGGCCCCGTCCGAGGCCGAGACCTACCGGCTCCTCTCACTGGCATGCCGAAAGAAGGGCGATCAGGCGAAGGCCGACTATTACCTCGACGAGTATGAGATCCGGCGCCGCGCCGAGCAGCAAGAGCCCCGCAAGGAGCGCAAGACGCCGTGATCACAACGCTTCGATCAGCAGATTGTCGATCAGCCGGGTCTTGCCAATGAAGACGGCCAGAGAGAGAAACGCCGGCGCGGTGATGGTCACCTGCTCGCGAAGCGTCTCCGGGTCGGCAATGCTCAGATACTCCAGCCTCGCCAGCGGCTCCTGGGCGATCAGCTCTTGCATCGCGGTACGCACGCGCTGCGCGTTGCGCTCGCCGCTCTCGACACGCTCGTGGCCAAGCCGCAGGGCACGGATAAGGACCGTCGCCGCCTTGCGCTCCTGCGGGTTCAGATAGGCGTTGCGGCTGCTCATCGCCAGACCATCCTCCTCGCGCACCGTAGGCACGGCCACCACTTCGATTGGAAAGCTGAGATCGCGGACCATGCGACGGATCACCAGAAGCTGCTGATAGTCCTTCTGCCCGAAGTAGGCGCGATCCGGCTGCGCGATGTTGAAGAGCTTGGCAACGACAGTGGCCACGCCCCGGAAGTGCCCGGGGCGCGCGGCGCCCTCCAGACGTTCAGTGATCCGCGCGACATCGACCTGGGCCAACGTCTCCTGCGGGTACATCTCCTCGACCGGAGGGGCAAAGATGAAATCAACGCCGGCTTCCCTGGCAAGTTCCGTGTCGCGCGCCAGATCGCGAGGATAGCGCTGGAAGTCCTCCTTGGGTCCGAACTGCAGCGGGTTCACGAAGATGCTCGCCACGACGACGTCGTTCTCCTCGCGCGCGCGCCGCATCAAGGCGAGGTGCCCGGCGTGGAGGTAGCCCATCGTGGGCACGAGACCGATGCTCCGGCCCTCACGCCGTGCCGGAGCCAGGAGTGACCTCAGCTCCTCAATCCGTTCCGTCACGCTCATCTGCCAATGCCTTTCGCAACTCCTCATCGTCCATGGTGGTGGCGTTCTCGGGGCCCGGGAAACTCCCCGCGCGCACCTCGGCCGCGTACGCCTCGAACGCCTCGCGGATCAGCTTGCTCAGATCCAGGAACGCGCGCGCGTGCTTGGGCAACCGCTCGGAGAGCCCCAGGAGATCCGTCACCACCTGCACCTGTCCGTCACACCCGGCGCCCGCGCCAATCCCAATCGTCGGGATGGAGAGGCGGGCGCTGATCGCCTCGGCCAGGGGGGCCGGCACGGCTTCCAGAACCACCGCGAAAGCGCCCGCGTCCTGGAGCGCCAACGCATCGCGGAGCACCTGGCGCGCTGCCTCCGCCGTCTTCCCCTGCACCCGGAAGCCGCCCATCTGATGCACCGATTGCGGCAGCAAACCCACATGCCCGACGACGGGTATCCCAGAGCCGACCATCCGGCGGACCAGGGGCGCGACCCCCTCCCCTCCCTCCAGCTTGACGGCGCGCGCTCCCCCCTCCTTCAGCATCCGGCCGGCATTCAGGATCGCGTCGTCCGCGCTCGCCTGGTAAGAGAGAAAGGGGAGATCCCCCACCACCAACGCGCGTCGTGCCCCATGGGCGACCGCCCGGGTGTGGTGCAGCATCTCCTCCATCGTCACCGGAATCGTACTCTCATAGCCCAGGGCCACCATCCCCAGGGAGTCGCCCACCAGGAGCAGGTCAACACCGGCCTCGTCCGCGAGCCGCGCCGTCGGGGTGTCGTAGGCGGTCACCATCACCACCTTCTCGCCTCGCGCCTTCATCTCCACCACGCGGGGCACCGTCACACGCGGTCGCTGTTGCGTCACGCTCATCAAAACCACTATTCCCTTCAGCTACCAGGCATCCCGAAAGTGCCCGCCAGCCAGACACCCCAGGACCATGCACGGGAAGATGATGTTCCCTCCTAGCAGCAGCGTCCCTCCTCCGGCCGGTCCGGCCACGGCGAAGAGGAGAAGCAAAACAGACGATATTCCCAACAGATGCACCATGGGCCGGGGAAGCCTTCTCCCCGCGACCCCAAGGAGTAGGGCCACCAGCACCACCACGGGATAGCAGAGGATGCTGGCCGGCAAGAGCACCGCTCCCAGGGAAAGCGACTGCCGGCCCAGTCGCCACAGCGTCGCGCACAGTTCGCCCTCCAGGCGCTCCACAAGGCGCGTCGAGGTCGCCAGGAAACCGACCAGAAGCGCCGAGCCGATCATCCCGACCAGGAGGTTATCGGTCCACCCGCGCATCCACCCGCCTTCCGGGGCCACGGGCGAGCCCGGGTAGACCACGGGAAGCAGGTAGAGCCCCAGCACCAACAGCCATCCAGCGAGAGCAAGCGGAGGCATGGAACGCGCCAGCGCAAGCGCGCGCGTTCTCCAGGCGTAGCGCGCCTCGCTTTGCCCCTTCCGCGCGGCCTTGCTCAGCTCCACCGCCCGGTGGTACATGCGATGGGCCTCCTCGAAACGCCCCTGCCTCCGGCAGATATCACCGAGCAGGGCATGCGCGCCCGCGTTTAGGCGTTCGTGGCGCAGGATCTCGCGGCACGCGGCCTGCGCCGCGCTCACGCGCCCCGCCGCGAAATCCAGGCGCGCCTCGTAGAGCATCTGTCCCAGGTCTGGAGGCGGATTCGGACGAGGGGGCGGTGGCTCCGCCGCGGCGCGACGCGGGCCAGAGCGTGGCGGCGGCGCCTGAGAAGAGTTGCGCGCGCCAGAAGCCTGGCTCGCTTCCCGAACGTTCCGGCGGGCTCGCAGCGCCAGTTCGCGATCATACGCCTCGCGCTTCCGCCGGTCGATCAGGACCTCGTAGGCGGCCGTTATCTCCACGAAGGCATGATGCGCCGCGCTGGCGTCAGAAGCGCCGGCGACGTCCGGATGATACCGTTTCGCCAGGAACCGGTAGCGCTGCCGGATCTCCTCCGAAGTCGCGGCAGGCCCGACCCCAAGTATCTCGTAATGGGTGCGCTCAGATGGCATCCCGGCCTCCACCTCCCGAGAGGCCAACTCATTATAGCATGGTAGTCCCGTTCACGAAAGGGGATCGCGCGGCAGGCCCTCACGACCATACGCCTGCCCGCCGCGTTTGCCCCGAACGGCACCCGGGTAAATGCCGTCCGGACCTTGCGGGATGCCGAGACCCCGGCTCACCCGGCGAGAGTCCGAAAAGGGGTGACACGAATGCAAAGCAAGAGAGCGATATGGGTGGCCGTCGGGGTGATGGCCGTGGCGCTAGCCGTCGGTGAGCCGGCGCATGCGCAGGTCACCCTCAACGGCCGGCAGACCAACTTCGCGGCCGGAGCATTTACCATAGGCAACTTTCTCATGGTGCCGCTGAACGAGACGCTGACCTCGCTAGGAGCTGGACCCGCGGTTTGGGATCCCGAGCGAGGCCGAGCCCACTTCACCTTTCAGGGCTCCGAGGTGCTCATCCGCGCCGGGAGCGGCTATGCCATCGTCGATGGCCAGGCCGTGGTGATGGGCGTGCCGGCAGTCGTCCGTCAGAACCGCCTCTTCATCCCGCTCAGCTTCATGCGGGAGCAGTTCGGCGTGTCTGTGGATGTGCCAGCAGCGTTCGTCGAGCCAGGAGTGCGCGCGCGCGTGCTAGGGTTCCGAGGTGGCCCGCAAACCCCGAACCCGGGCGCCATCGCCATCGGCGGCACGCCGATCCTCGAATTGAGCGCGACAGGAGCAGCCGAAACGCTGGATGAGCGCGCAACCCTGGTCACCGAGCGCATGACGACCGGCCTCCAGCGGGCGATGCAGCTCGATAATGGCGGCTTCAACCCCAACCGGGTCACACTGCGCATGGTCGATGGAACGCCGGTCATCTTCATCGCGGATGTTCCCATCATCAGCGTGACGGAGGAGGACGCGGCGGCGCATCGGAGCACGCCCCAGCGGCTCGCCTTTACCTGGTTGCGCCAGATTCGCAGCCGTCTCAACTCGATCTTCCCCGCGTCTTGATGCGGGCGCGGTCTGAAAGGCGGCAGTCAACCACAGGCGCGGGCGTCAGGATGCAGGCGATAGCATCC
>DUUU01000060.1 GCA_012841485.1 Armatimonadota bacterium | reverse complement strand
TGCCTCTCCGAGGGCAAGGAGCCGGAGCTGCTCGCCGGACAGTCGGCCCGTGACTCGATGTACCTCTGCCTGAAGGAGCTCGAGTCCGTTTCCACCGGCAAGCCGGTCAAGGTCAGCTAACCTTCCTGGCCGCGTGGGGGCAGATCTCCCCGCCCGGGCTTTGCCCCCGCGCGGCCGTCGTTTCACTTCCCCTTTTCCACTCTCGCCCTGCGTGACCCCACGCATAGGGCTCTCCCGATGATATTCCTCTTGATGCAGGCTGAACCGATCCCGACGCTTTGCTGTCCTTGGGAGTATGGAACAGGCACTCAAGCGGCTACAAGAGGAGATCCGGGCGTGCCGGGCGTGCGTCGAGCGGGGCTACCCGGCCACCCCACCGCCGGTCGTCGGTCTGGGCACGCGCGCCCGCATCCTGCTGGTGGGCCAGGCGCCCGGTGGGATGGAGAGCGACAGCCGGCTTCCGTTCAGTGGTCCGGCCGGCAAACGCCTCTTCGCGTGGCTGGAGCGCGCCGGCTTCGATCCGGAACGGATCCGCGAGGAGATCTACTTCGCCGCGCTGACGCGCTGCTACCCTGGCAAGGACGCGCGCGGCTCCGGCGACCGGCGCCCTTCGCGCGAGGAGAGGGCGCTCTGCACGCCCTTCCTCGGCCGCGAGTTCGCCCTGATCGACCCGAAGCTGATTCTTCTCGTGGGCCAGATGGCAATCGAGCACTTCCTCGGCAAGATGCCCCTCACGCAATCCGTCGGCGCGGAGTTCGAGGATGAGGGCCGCTTCTACATCCCACTCCCCCACCCCTCGGGCGCCAGCACCTGGCTCAACTCTCCTGAAAACCGCGACCGCCTGGAACACGCGATCCGTTTGATCCACTGGCACCGCGCCCATCTGATCCCCTCCAAGAGGTGACGCTCCCATCCCGGGAGTTCGGAAACCCCGGGATGGTATGTCGAGCTCCTTCTAGGTCCTCCGCCAGTGCAACACGGTAGCTCCCCGTGCCCGGCCGGCAGGAAAGCTGCGAGACTCGCACTCCCCCTCGTGTCCATCCCCGCCATCCGTGGTATCGAAGCCGCCGTGGAACCGGGGCCATCGGCATTGAGGCCCGCTTGACACCCAGGCTTGCGCATGTTACGATAGTCACGGTCGTTGCTATTGGCGACGCTGTGGAAGGAAAGCAGTATGCGGAAACACTCCAATCGAGGGTTTACTCTCATCGAGTTGCTCGTAGTCATTGCGATCATCGCTATACTTGCGGCGATCCTCTTTCCCGTGTTCGCGCGTGCGCGCGAGAACGCCCGCAAGTCGAACTGCCAGTCCAACTGCAAGCAGCTGGGGCTGGCGCTCATGCAGTATGTCCAGGACTACGATGAGACTCTGCCGATTCTGGGCTGGCTCCCGGGCGATGGCGTTGTCTGGCCGAACGGCAAGTGGGATGCCTGCAACCCCTGGCACATGCGAATTTATCCGTACGTGAAGAATACTGGCGTCTTCAACTGCCCGAGCGCCACCTACCGGTGGCAGGGAGAGGTCTCCCAGATGATCAAGTATGGGGCCAACTCCACGCTGATGGGAGTGATGCCGGCGTGCCCCTTGGCCAGCATCGAGCGCCCGGCGGATACCGTGGCCATGGCCGACTCGGACGGCGAAGCCAGCTACGCCATCATGCAGACCCCCTACCTTGGCAGCGGCTCTAGCAAACCGCGCTATCTGGGCGTGCGCCACACGGATGGCGCCAACTTCGTCTTCGTCGATGGCCATGTCAAGTGGGTAAAGGTTGAAGTGGACCCGGCCACCAAGCTTCCGGTGCATCCCGGAGTCCAGCAGGGCGTCTACTGGCGTGCCGACGGCACGAGCTGAGAAGCGGCTATCCATCTGAAGTAGGGCCGGGCTCGCGTGGCGAGCTCGGCCCTGTTTTCGTTACATCCCGGAGGCGACGGCCGGCAGGCCGCTCACGCCTCCTGTTCTGGAAGCGCGCGGTCGACCGCGCCGGCCACGCGCGCCAACTCGCGCATCAGGCTGGCGAACGCCTCCGGCTTCAGCGACTGGGGGCCGTCCGAGAGCGCCTCGGCGGGGTTGGGGTGTACCTCGAGGATGAGGCCATCGGCGCCCGCAGCCACACCGGCCTTCGCGACCGCGCCGACATACCGGGAGAAACCGGTGGCATGGCTCGGGTCCAGGACGACCGGGAGGTGGCTGAGGTGCTTGAGCACCGGCACCGCGTTGATATCCGTGGTATAGCGGGTGGAGTCCTCAAAAGTGATGATCCCGCGTTCGCACAACGCCACACGGTGGTTGCCCGCCACCATGATATACTCGGCGGCCATCAGCATCTCGCGAAGCCGCGTCCCGAAGCCTCGCTTTAGCAGGACGGGCGTGCGCGCCTGCCCCACCCGCTGCAACAGGCGGTAGTTCTGCATATTGCGCGCGCCAATCTGGAGGAAATCGGCATACTCGCAGACCTTGTCCACGTCATCCGGATCGACCACCTCCGTGATCACCGGCAGGCCCGTCTCCTCGCGGCATGCGGCGAGGATCTTCAGGCCTTCTTCACCCAGCCCCTGGAAAGCATAGGGGGACGAGCGCGGCTTGTAGGCCCCTCCCCGGAAGAAGTTGGCCCCCGCCGCCTTGACGGCGCGTGCCGTCTCTACCGCCTGCTCCTCGCTCTCGATGCTGCAGGGGCCCGCGAAGATGGCGAGCGTCTTCCCGCCCACCGGCACGCCGGCGACCTCGAACACGGTGTCTTGAGGGTGACACTCCCGTGAGGGCAGCTTGTAGGGCTCCGAGATGAGCGCCACGCGCTCAACGCCGGACATATTCTCGAACTTATCCACCAACTGCAGCTTGTGCGAGTGGATGATGCCGAGCACGGCGATGACCTTGCGCTCGACTCCCGGATTCTCGAAAGGCGTCATGCCCTCTCGCGCAATCGAGTGGGTCACCTCCGCGATTTCCTCGGGGCTTGCCCCCGTCTTCATGATGATAACCATTGAGAGTAATCTCCTACAAACGCGGCCCCGCTTGGGGCCGGCGCACTACGCTTCTGATGAGATGGGATCGCCGGTTCGACACCTTCAGGAGTGCCACCGGGGCATGGCCCGTTCCTCGCGGGATGCTTTCATGCCGTTGGCAAACAAGGACAAGAGCGCCACTTGCCCTCCGTCAATGCCCGCATCCCAACCGGCGGGCCTGGTCCTGCTCGGGCGGCCGGCACACGATCAAATGGGCCGCGAGGCCGCGCGCTCCATCCGATGGAACAAGCCCACCGGCCCATGCCTCCACGGGCGCCGGCACGCCCAGCCTGAGGGAGTTGACGAGGCGTTCCGGCTATGGTACAATCCCAGCGTTCGGCCTTCCAGTGCCAGGCCATCGGGCCCGGCGAGGATCGCACCCAACGAGCATCGCCGCCGTGAGGTCGCCCGCTTGGCCCGGCCAGCGGGCGAGCTGCATGCCGGCGAGACGCCCGAGGTAGGCATGGTACTAGTAGATAGCGATACTCGCGAGTTGCGGGTAAGCAGCGAATTCCGCCTTGGCCACACCGTGCGTGCCTTCGTGCGCGAGGCAGCCGAAGAGTGTGACCTGGGCACGCAAGCCGTCGCGGATCTGATGCTTGCCGTCACGGAGATCTTCAACAACGCGGTCGAGCACGCGCACCGCTTCGAGGCCCATCGAGAGGTCCTCATTCGGGTGCATCGCCGCCAGGGCGCTCTCCAGGTGGATATCACGGATCAGGGCCCGGGCTTCACACCTCTTGAAACAAGCTCGCCGGCCTCATTCTTCATCAAGCAACGCGGCCTCGGGCTCTTCCTGGCCCGGCAGCTGGTGGACGAGATCCGCTTCAGTCACGGCGCTGGCACCACCGTTCACCTGGTCAAGATCGCCTGCTAACGGCCCCCCACGGCGAACGCGCCCTACGCCACCAACGGCCCCAGGTCTTCCGGCTTATCAATGTCGGCTCCAATCTCCGGATAAGCGAGCGGGATTGCCGCGACTCGCCCTCCCACCAGGCGCCGGACGCGCTCCTCGGCCAGGCTCAGAGGCAACAGCCCAGGCAGCTTGCTCGCCAACAGGATGCGCGGCACAAGGTCCCAACCGACCATGCGCGCGAGCTTCAGGGGCTGCTTCCGGGCAGCGAAGGCTTCCTCGATGAGGCCCGCGTTGCGTTGCAGAAACGCCGGGCGGATCAGCACGGCGTTCCCGCCGGTAAAGCGTCCCTCGCGGAGGCGAAGGCTGGTCCGGCGCATCCCCGGGAAGCGCTCATCGCACAGCCCCAGCTCCACGATGGGGTAAGCCAGGTCCACGTCGCGTGCCTCGGCGAGCGCGATGAAGTCACCGAGCGCCTCGCCCGTGACGAAGGGAATGTCACACGTGATCACCAGCGAGAAGCGCGCTCCCTCGCACGCCGCCACGCCCGCGGTGAGGTTCCCGAGGAAACTCCCCGTGTCTGCCACGTGACGAACTCCCGGCAGGGCCACCGCGACCTCCTCGGGAGCAACCACGTGAATCGCCGAGACGCGCTCGCAGGCGGCCAGCGCATCGAGCACATAGGCGACCATCGGCCTCCCGCGAACGGGCACGAGTGCCTTGTAGCGCACGCCGGAAGCAGTGGCCAGCGCATCTCCCGGCTTTCCCCCAGCCAGAATCACCGCCGGAATCGTCCCTGCGCTCATGGGCTTCTCCAGGGGCGAGCGACGCACACCCACGGCCATCGCTCCGCCAGCGCGCCCGCGCACTCGCGCGCGGCCTCCTCCGTCGCAAAAAGGCCGAACACGGCCGATCCGCTTCCGGAGAGCAACGCCCCCTCCGCGCCTTGTGCCAGGAGTTCCGCCTTTAGCCGGGCGATCTCCGGGTGCGCGGCCAGGACCGGTGCCTCCAGGTCATTGCGCAGGGCCCGGACGACGCCCGTGCGGTCGCCACGCTCAAGAGCGGCGCGCACCGTCGCAATCGCCTCATCGCACGGCTCGGGCGCTTGCCCGGCGCGCAGGATATCCAGATCCGCGTAAGCGCGCGCGGTAGAGACGCCCACCGCCGGCTTGGCCACCACCAGGTGCGCATTGAGGGAGCACGGCAGGGGCTCCACTCGCTCGCCTCGCCCGCGAACCAGCGCGCACCCCGCCGAAAGGAAGAAAGGCACATCCGAGCCAACCTCGGCGGCGAATGGCAGCAGCGCCTCCGTGGAGAGACCCAGCCCCCACAGGGCGTTCAGTCCCTGGAGTACGGCGGCGGCGTCACTGCTCCCGCCCCCGAGCCCGGCCTCCGCCGGGATTCGCTTCTCCAGGTGGATCTCCACGCCTCGGCCCGGCGCGTGCGCGTCGCGGAGCAGGCGCGCGGCGCGATATGCGGTGTTCCGCTCGTCGCACGGCAGCCACGCATCCGACGCCGTCACGCGGATCTCGGGCGCATCCGAAGTGGACAGGATCACGGTATCGCGAATCTCGACGGCCTGGAAGATGGAAACGAGGTCGTGAAAGCCGTCATCGCGTGCTCCGCCGATGCACAGCACCAGGTTCACCTTCGCGGGTGCCGGCATCACCAGGCGCAGCCCGCCATCGCCCTCGCTCACCTCCGTAGCTCTCCTCTCCACTGCCGTGGCCGCGGCGCCATCCGGCGTGCTCCACCGCTGCCCGATGCCGCCTTCCAGGCATGGCGCAGCCATATCAAAGAGATTCCGCGTGACCCGGCCTGGTTCCTGGCAGATTCGCAAGGAATCAGAGTGTTCGGGCGCCAAACTAGCCAGGGGCAGGCCTTGCTCCGCGCGACGGGGCCGGCCCCAGGGATTCCGCCATGGGGCGCGCTTGGCAGGGGGACAGAGGATGCAGCTTTCGGAAGTGGGCGAGTTCGGGTTGATACACCGCCTCTCGACGATCATTGGGGGCCGGGGCGGCGATCCATCCGGGGTGATCCTGGGCGTCGGCGACGATGCCGCGGTATTCCAGGCTCCCGAAAACCGGCGCCTCGTGGCGACCGCCGACATGCTCGTCGAGGAGGTTCACTTCCGGCGTGGCTGGCTCTCATCCCGTGCCCTGGGATGGAAGGCGCTGGCAGTGAACCTGAGCGACGTGGCCGCGATGGGCGGCGAGCCACACTTCGCCCTCGTCTGCATCGCGGTGGATCCTGCCACCTCGGTGGAGTATATTGAGGGGCTCTACGCGGGGATGCAGGGCCTGGCAGAGCGCTTCGGAATGCGCATCGCCGGAGGCGACACCGTGCGCTCGCGCGCCGGGCTCACCCTCTCGATCACCGTCGTCGGCAGCGTGGAACCGGAACGTCTGGCCACCCGCGCGGGCGCCCGCCCGGGCGATCTGCTCGTGGTCACGGGTACCCTGGGCGACTCCGCCGCCGGATGCGCGGCGCTTTTGGCGGGGCCGCAGGCAGCTGAGAGGGTGCCGCCTTCCGTGCTGGAGGCACACCGCCTCCCGCAGCCGCGGATCGCCGAGGCGCGCGCCGCGGTGGCCACGGGAGCGGTCACCGCTCTGATGGACATCAGCGATGGCCTCGCCGGCGATCTGCACCACATCTGCGAGGAGAGCGGCGTTGGCGCCGTGTTGGACGCAGGCACGCTCCCCCTCTCGGAAGCATGCCGCGACGCCGCGGCTCGCCTGCGCCTCGATCCGCTTCAGTTGGCGCTCACCGGCGGGGAGGATTACGAGTTGCTGCTCGCGGTCTCACCCGAGCGCGTTGATGAAGTGCGCGCCGCGATTACCGGGGCGACCGGCACAGCGGTGAGCATCGTTGGGCGGATCCAGCCGGCGGGATGCCAGTTGCTTCTCTCGGACGGCACGCGGGTGCCTTTGCCGGGGAAGGGTTTCCAGCACTTTCCGAAGGAGTAAGCCAAGGAGGGCCAGGCGCTGCCGGCCGGGCATCACGGCGGGGTCGTCATGCCCCGCCGCGTGCCGGCCCGATGTCGCGCATCGTCTGCTCGCGTGTGGATGCTAGAGAGACGGCCCCGTGGGCGGTGCCTGCTCATCCACCGCCTGAAAGCGATCGCGCAGGATCCTGGCGCGCTCGCGGATCCCCTCGTTCTTGGCGGTGGAGATCACCTGCTCCAGTTGCTTGATGGCCGCCTCGCGCTCGCCCTTCAGGCCAAGAGCGAGGCCGGTGAAGAAGCTGGCCCACTCTGCTTCCTCGGTATCGGGATAGTTCTTGATCACTCTGTCGAGGTACACCAGCGCCCGGTCGTTATTGCCACGCGAGCCATAGGCGATTCCGGTGTTGAGCAGGATATCGGCCATATCCTCGGGGGCGTCCTCCTTGGGCAGCGCCGAGAGCGCATCCACGAGGGGCGCTGCCAGGTCGCCCTGTCGCCGCTCGCAGTAGATGCGAGCCAGTTCGGCCTTGGCCTCCATATCCTGCGGCTCCGCGGCGACGCGCTTGCGCAGGTTCACCACGCGCTCCTGCTCCTGGAGCACCAGATCTAGACGGTGGATGAACTCCTCTGGCGGCAGGAACCCGACGATGCGCCCCGCCTCATCCCCAGAGGACTCAACAAAGATGAAGCTGGGCACGCCCTCGATCTCGTGCTTCCGAGCGAGATCAGGCATCTCCTCTACGTAGACCCGCACCGGGATCACGCGCTCGCACGCCGTCACCACCGTGGTATCGGCAAGCGTTTCGCTGTCCATGCGGTCGCACCAGACGCAATCTGTATCCGAGAAGTCGATCATGACGAGCTTGTCGCTCTTGGCGGCCTCGGCCAGGGCGTCCTCTACGCTGGTGCGCCATGGCATCTCCGCTGCCTGCGCGGTGGAAGAGAGGGCCAGCAGGCCCACCACCGCTGTCAGCACCATCCAACCTCTCCGCAGCATATTCCTTTTCCCCCCGCCCCCGAATCGTGCGAGCGGCATTCTCTCTTGAGCGTTACGGCATGGGTCCGTCCATAGTGGCTAGATGCCCGCTGGGGAGAAAGATGAAACACTCGCGATTCCATGCCCCCGGCGCAGGCAGAAACGCCGCCGCCTCGGGCCACCCGCGCTTGACAGCAGAATGAGCACGTGTTATAGTAGCGCCGGTCTTGGAGTCCACTGTCCCTCCACGCCTCTATTCAGCACCTTGCAGCTTGAGAAGGGAGCAACATCATGTCCTCACGCATCCTGTGCCTCGCCGCGCTCCTGGCGCTGGCGACCCCGGCTCTGCACGCCGATGAGATTCAGATCGGTGGAAAGGACCGCCTGAGCGGCACCATTCTGGGGATGAGGGGAAACCAGGTACGCATCGGCACCGAGCATCTCGGTGAGGTGGCGCTCCCGTGGGCAGCCGTGACGGATTTGCGTAGCGATGTCGATCTCGCCATCTACCCTGAGGGCGCGGAGGTGATCATCGGCGTCATCACGCGGATCGATGGCGGGGTCCTTGAGATCAGGACGGCGGAGGGCATCCGCACCCTCGACAAGAGCCGTGTCAACCTGATCAGCACGGAGCTCCCCCGAGGCGGGAAGCCCGCCCCGATCGTCAAGTGGAGGGGCAAGGCGGAGTTCGGCTTTGGTCTGGTGACGGGAAACAAGGAGAGCAACAACTACCTGATCGGCACGGAGCTGCGGCGGCGAAGCCCCTCCACCGAGATCCTGATCACCGCGCAGGCCGAAAAGGGCCAGCTTCGTCAGAACGGCGCCTGGGAACGCAACGTCTCCTACGCCCGCGGCAGCGTCGGCCTCACGCGCAACCAGGGCGGACGTCTCTACCTGGCGGGCAACACCACCCTGGAGCAGGATGATATCAGCCGGTTGACACTACGCCAGAACCACGCCTTCTCCGTTGGCTATCGCCTGATCCAGGGCTCGCCCAACTACTGGCATGTCGAACTCGGCAGCAACTACGTCTGGGAGAAGTACAACCCGCTCCAGGGGGATGACTACTCGAACGACGGCATGACCCTCCGCCTGCGCTCGCTCACGGAGTGGAAGGTCTTCGGCTCCTCGCGCCTCAAGCTAGACATCGTCGCCAATCCCAGCATCGAAGCACCCTATGGCCTTCGCTCGACCAGCAACCTGTCACTCGCCTTCCCGCTGACAGGGGCGCTCAACCTGCAGCTGAGCGCGACTCATGATTACAACACCAATAGGCGCCCAGCCGGCGTCAAGGCATCCGATCTCCGAACCCGCACGACCCTGGTCTACGGTTTCTGAGCAGAGCGTTGGGAAAAGGGCATGGCAACTTGCCATGCCCTTTTCGATTCTGCGGCCGCGCCCCGGGGAAGCCGATCCGGCTACCGGCGCAGGGCAACCAGGGGAGTCTGCACGCCTCCTTCCTCCGCGTAGTGCGCGCGGAGATAGTCGAGCAACTCCTGATAGGGGCGCGGCAGGGGGGCCGTGAACTCCATCGGCGCCCCGGTGCGCGGGTGAGTGACAGAGAGCCGGTAGGCATGAAGCGCCTGGCCCTCTACCCGCTCGATGAGGTCCTCCAACTCCAGATCTCTCACCGGCAACTTGCGCTGGCCACCGTACTGCGGGTCGCCCATCACGGGGTGGCCGATGTACGAGCAATGCACGCGGATCTGGTGGGTGCGACCGGTTTTCAGCTTCGCCTCCAGGAGCGCGCATGGCAAGGTGAACCGCTCGAGCACCGTCAGATCGGTGGTGGCGTCACGCGCGCTCGGCGGGCGGCGCTCGCCAGCGGGATAGACGGTCATCTTCTTCCGATCCGTCGGATGCCGGCCGATGGGCACTTCGACGCGCACGCGGTCGAAACGCGGGTTGCCCCACACCAGCGCCAGGTAGCGGCGCCCCGCCGTGCGCTCTCGGATCTGGCGGGAGAGGTCGTTGTGCGCGTAGTCATTGCGCGCGACCATGATCAGCCCGGAGGTGTCTTTATCGAGCCGGTGGACGATGCCCGGCCGGTCCTCTCCAGCGATGCTGGAGAGCGCGCCCGGATAGGCAAGCAACGCATGCACCAGCGTGCCGCGCGTCGAACCGACGGCGGGGTGAACGACCATGCCGACGGGCTTGTTGATCACGAGGAGATCGTCGTCCTCATAGACGATATCGAGCTCGATCTCCTCCGGGAGCAGCCCCTCCGGGCGCGTCGTCTCCGGGAAGGCGATACAGACGCGGTCTCCCAGGCGCAAGGGATAGCTGGCGCGCGTCGGCGCGCCGTTCACCGTGATATGCCCGCTCTCGATGAGCTTCTGGATGCGCGACCGGGTCAGGTCGTCGTAGCGGCCGGCGAGCGCCTGGTCGATGCGCGTTCCTGCATCCTCCTCCATCACGACCAGCCGGCGTGATGGAGGAGGCGCCGTGGGTGTGCTGCTCATGATGCCCCGCCTCCCCCCATCACCTCAGATATGCACCCCCCGGCCCAGCGTCACCAGCGCCGTCTCATGCAGCACCTCGGAAAGCGTCGGATGCGCATGGACCGTGTGCGCAATGTCCTCGACCGTGCCCTCCAGCGTGCGCGTCACTCCCAGCTCTGGCAGCAGTTCCGTCACTTCCGGGCCGACCAGATGGCCGCCCAGCAACTCGCCGCTCCGCGCATCCATCACGAACTTGCAGAAGCCCTCCCAGTCGTGCTGGCCAAGCGCCTTGCCATTGGCCCGGAACGGGAAGGAGCCGGTCTTTACCTCGTATCCACGCTCGACGGCCATCGCTTCGGTCAGGCCTACACTGGCCACCTGGGGATGGCAGTAGACCGCGCGCGGCATATCGGTATACACCAGCGGGCGGGGCGTCTGTCCGGCGATCACCTCGGCGGCAACCTTCCCCTGCGCGGACGCCACATGCGCTAGGAGCATCTTCCCAGTCACGTCGCCGATGGCATAGACGCCGGGCACGTTCGTCTCCATCCGGTCGTTCACCTGGATGAATCCCCGCTCCATCTGGATCCCCAACGCCTCGAGCCCCAGGTCCTCGGTGTTTCCCTGAACCCCGATCGCCACGAGGATGCGCTCCGCCTCAAGCTCTTCCTCGCCCTTTGGCCCGGAAACGCGGGCCTTCACCCCTTTATCCCCCGTCTCGACCGAAAGAACGCGCGTGCCGGCGAAAATGCGCATTCCCTGCTTCGCCAGCTGCTTTTCGACGATGGCGGCCACCTCCGGATCCTCTAGCGGGAGCACGTGCGGCATCATCTCGACCACCGTCACCGCACACCCGTAGGAGGCGAAGACATAGCCAAACTCCAGGCCAATCGGTCCACCGCCGATGACGAGCATCGAGGAGGGCAGTTCCTTGAGCACCACCGCCTCGCGCGAGGAGAGGATCCTCTCGCCATCAAACGCGACTCCGGGGATAGCGCGCGACCGGCCCCCTGTCGCGATAATCACGTTGCGTGCCTGCAGCTCCGGGCCATCCGGGCGCACCTGCACCCGGCCAGGCCCGGAGAGATAGCCGTTCCCCGCGTGGACGTCGATCCCGTTCTTTTTCATCAGGCCCTGCACGCCCTTGACCAGGCGGCTTGTCACGCGCCGGCTGCGCTCCACCGCTGGCGCGTAATCCACCCGCAGGCCATCGAAGGCAATTCCAAACTCCTTCGCCTGCTTCAGTGTATTCACCAACCCGGCGTTGTGGATGAGCGCCTTCGTGGGGATGCACCCCCAGTTCAGACAGACGCCCCCTAGCGCCTCGCGCTCTACCACCGCCGTCCGCAACCCAAGCTGGGCGGCGCGGATGGCAGCCACATAGCCGCCCGGTCCACCACCAATAACCACTACATCATATGCTTCCATAGCGTTCCTCAACCCCCAATCGCGGGGAAACCCTGCACGCCTGTACTTCTGGCGCTATTCCTCATTCTCCGGAATTATAACAGAAACGGAGAGGCACGGCAACGTCGCGTCGCGCGGCCTGCGTGAGCCCGCTGGTGAGGCAGGAGAACCGGCACTCCCGTCACGAATCTGACCACAGGCGGTCGCGCTTGTTGGGCTTGCGGCTGCCGGGTGGGAGGATACCAAGATGAAGTTCATCATCTTCACCAAGCATCTGGAGGGCAGAGACATCCCCGGGCTCATTGCCGACATTCGCTTCGCCGAGGCCGAAGGCGCCGATCTGTGCGTGCGGCCCGGCTACCCGGTGAACCCGGAGAACGCGCCTACGGCGCTGCCGGCCGCCATGAAACAGTTCCGCGCCGAGGGACTGGATATCCCGCTCGTCACCACGCCAGGCGATTTCACCGATCCCACTGCCGCCTACGCGGAGCCGCTATGGGCCGCCTGCGCCGAGGCCGGCGTCCGCCTCGTGAAGCTCGGATACTGGTATATGGGCCCCGACGGCTACTGGGCCACGGTGGACCGGGTACGCAAGGGGCTAGAGGGCTTTGCCCGGCTAGCCGAGAAGTATGGCCCGAAAGCCTGCGTGCACACTCACTCCGGCAGCACCATGGGCCTCAACGCATCTTCCGTGATGAACCTCGTTCGCGGCTTCGACCCGCGGCACGTCGGGGTCTTCGCCGATCCGGGGCATCTCTCTGTGGTGGGCGAGCCGTTGCCAATGGCCCTCTCCATTCTCGGAGACTACCTCTCTATCCTCGCCTTCAAGGACCTCGTGCGCGAGCGCGTCGTGCGCGATGGAAAGCCCGGGTGGCAAACGAAGGTGGTCCCCCTCGGGCGCGGCTTCGTGGATTGGACCACTCTGCTGCGCCTCTTGGGTGAGATCGGCTTCGACGGGCCGATTAGCTTCCACAGTGAGTATTCCGGATACCCCGTGGAGACCGTCGTGGATCTGGCCCGGATCGATATCCGCTTTATCCGTGGCCTGATCGCCGCGTAGGATGAACGGAGACTGCATGAACATCCTCGTGATCGCGATCGATACGCTTCGCGCGGACCATCTGGGCTGCTACGGCTACCCTCTGCCCACCAGCCCGCATATCGACCGATTGGCACGCGAAGGCGTCGTCTTCCAGTGCTTCAGCCCGCACATCCCCACGCACCCAGGCTACACCACGCTCTTCTCCGGGAAAGACGTGATGGCCCACCAGATCGCCTGCCAGGGCGGCAAGGTGGAACTCGACCCCAAGGTGCGCCTGCTCACCGAGATTCTCCAGGAGAACGGCTACTTCACCGCGGCCGCGGATAACCTGGGGCGCTGGTTCTCGCGCGGGTTTGACCTCTACGAGGGATACCGGTGGGACCAGGACCCCACCGGCGCCTGGCGCAAGGGCGAGGCAGTGAACCAGACCGCGCAACGCATCCTCGACGAGTGCGCCCGCCAGCCGAAGCCGTGGTTCGCCTTCCTCCACTACTGGGATCCGCACACGCCCTACCTGCCGCCCGCGCCCTTCGACCGCGTCTTCTACTACGGCAACGAGCGCGACCCCGAGAACCACAGCATGGACGCCGTCTTTGCCTTCGAGCCGTTCCGCTACTACTTCATGCAGTGGATGGGCGGCGTCACCGACATCGAGTTTCCCAAGCGGCAATATGATGCCGCGATCGCCTACGCCGATGCCTGCCTGCAGCACGTTTTCACGCAGCTCGCGGCGCTCGGCGTGCTGGATGAGACGGTGGTCGTGATCACCGCCGACCATGGCGAGGAGATGGACGAGCACGAGATGTGGTTCGACCACCACGGCCTCTACGACACGAATCTGCGCGTGCCCCTCATCCTGCGCTGCCCGGGCCGTCTGCCGCGCGGCAAATACGTGGATGGCATGGTGACCCTGATGGATGTGGCACCGACGCTGCTGGCCCTCGCCGGCCTGGAGGAGGCAGCCGCGAAGGAGGGCATGCTAGGGAAGAACCTGTTGCCGCTCGTGCGAGACGAAGTCGCGCCCGGCCAGGGGAGCACAGAAAGCATCTTCGTCACCGAGAACACCTGGATGCGCAAGCGCGGCGTGCGCACCCGCGAATGGAAGCTGATCCGCGCGTGCGAGCCAGATATCCACAACCGGCCCCCGCTCGAGCTGTACCACCTCCCCACCGATCCTGGCGAGCAGTACAACCTCGCCCAGGAGCGCCCGGAGATCGTGGCAGAGCTCTCAAACGCGCTCGATGAGTGGATCGAGCGGCGCAAGCGCGAGACCGGATTGCCCGATCCCATCGAAACACAGGGCATCACCCTTCGCTCCGTGGGGAAGGTGGCCACCGCCGTCCCGGAGGACCAGAGACTATGACCGAATTCATCATCTGTGGGAGTGCCGCCGCGGAAGCATGGCCGGCGCTCTTCTGCAACTGCCGCTGCTGCCAGGAGGCGTTTGCCCGCGGGGGCAAGGAGATTCGCACCCGCACCACCTATCACCTCGGTGATACGGTGCATATCGACTTCGGACCAGATATCTGCACCCAGATGCAGCGCTTTGGCCTCCCTTTTGATCGGCTGAAGCACCTCCTCATCACTCATTCGCACCAGGATCACTGGTTGCCCAGCGAGCTGTGTTACCGCCGGCCGGGCTTCTCTGTGGTGGACGAGGAGAACATCCTGACCGTGCATGGCAACGCCCGCGTGCGCGAGACCCTGGAAGCGGCCATCGGAGACGACTTTCCCCGCTACCGCCTGCAGTTTGAAGAGGTGCGCCCTGGCCGACCCATCGACCTGGGCGACGGCATGCGCGCCGTGCCCATCCCCGCCAATCATGACCGGAAGGAGATGTGTGTCTTCTACCTCCTTCAGGTGGGAGACCGCGTGCTCCTCCAGGCCAACGACACCGGCTGGTTCGATGATCCTGCCTGGGAGATCCTGCGCGATTACGAGATCGATATCGTGGTGATGGACTCCACCTCGGGGAAGATCGAGTCGCGCAACGGTCACCTCGGCTGCCGCTGGGTCGTCGCCCTGCGTGACGAGATGCTGGCGCAAGGGATTTTGAAGAGTGAACACCGCTTTATCGCCAACCACTTCTCGCACAACGGGGGATGGCTCCACACCGAGCTGGAGGAGTACTTCGCGCCGCATGGCATCGAGGTCGGCTACGACGGCATGCGTATCCCGGTGTGACCGCGATGGCGCCGCGGATTCGGGCGGCGGGAGCGAACCCCGGCAGTGCCCACATCGGCGAACCTTCTCAGCGCGGGGCTTTCAGCTCCGCGCTCGGGTGTGCGCTGGCCCCTCGTGTATCGCGCGTGGGCGGCTCTTTCCATCCGTGTCCATCACCTTCATCCGTGGTATCGCCGCCAGCGCGTGCCCGCGGCGCGGTTTCGCGCCACAACCGCCTTTTTGACAGATCCTCGCTCCTTGCCCTATAATGGGAGTGCATCCCCGCGGCAAACCACTCCTGAGGTTCACGTCAGATGCGCAAAGGAGGAGGATGAGGATGGCAGCAGCGATCGATGCCGGGGCCCATGCCCCGGAGTTCTGCCTGCCGGCCACGGACGGCGGGGTCGTTCGGTTCACCCGCGGCGGCGGTGAGCACACCTTCATCGTTTTCTGGAAGTCAACGTGCCCGAACAGCCGGGCGCTCGTCCCGAAGTTGGCCGATGTGTTCCGCGCCCACCCCAACGCCGCGGCCCGCGTGGTCGGCGTCGCGGTTGGCACCGACACGTGCGAGACGGCCGCCGAGTTCCAACAGGCGACCGGCTTCACCTTCCCCACCGGGGTTGACGAGCAGGGCGAAGTGCGCACCAGCTACCAGCTGAAGCGCGTGCCGTCGGTGATCCTGGTGGACCCCACTGGGATCGTCCTGCGCAAGTATATCGGCAACCGCGACGAGTTCGCGCCGGCGGTGGACACGGCGCTCGACGCGATTGAGAAGGGTATCTCAATCCCCTCCTACGATCTTGAAGGAGGAGGCTGAGGGCCGTAGCGGCCTCCGGGTGAGGCCGAAATCACCAGAGGAGAGTTCGTGGAGGTTGACCCCATACAGCAGTTTGAACAGGCCGTGCTCGGCACCATCCGCCAGCGCGGCCTGCTGGCCCCTGGCGAGCGCGTGGTCGTCGCCGTCTCCGGCGGGGCAGATTCGCTCGCCCTCCTCTATGCACTCCACGCCCTGAGCGGCCCCCTGCGCGTTGCGCTTCACGTCGCCCATCTCAACCACCGGCTGAGACGGGCAGCGCCGGCTGAGGCGCGCTTCGTCGCCGACGTCTCCGCACGCCTGGGAGTCCCCTGCACCGTTGAAGCGGTCGATGTGCGCGCGTCACAGCGCCAAAGCGGGCTCAGCCTGGAGCATGCGGCCCGCAGCGAGCGCTATCGTTTCTTCCTGCGCACGGCCAACGCGGTGAACGCCAGCAAGGTGACCACCGCGCACACGGCGGATGACACCGTGGAGACGGTGCTGCTCAACCTGATCCGCGGCTCTGGCACCGACGGCCTGGCCGGGATCCCTCCGTGCCGGATGCTCGCTGAGGGAGTGGCCGTCGTCCGGCCGCTGATCGATACCTGGCGCACGGAGGTAGAGGCCTACTGCCGGGCGATGGATCTGGCCCCCCGCGAGGATACCAGCAATCGCAGCCGCGCCTTCCTGCGCAACCGCGTGCGCCTGGATCTCCTTCCCTATCTCTCTCGTCACTTTGGCGAGGAGGTGAAGGCCAACCTGCGCCGGCTCGCGGAGCTGGCCCGTCCGGAGGTGGAGCTTCTCGAGGATCTGACGGCGGAAGCCACCGCCAGGAGCGCGAAAGAGACGGAAGAGGGGATCGCCCTCTCAGTTCGGGCCCTGGGGGAGCTGCCACTCGCTCTGCAACGCCGGGTTGCACGCTCGCTCCTACGCCGACTCGCCGGAGACCCTACCAAGATCGGCTACCGCGAGGTGCAGCGCCTGCTGGAGACGCTGGAGGGCGAGCGCGCGGTGTTCGACCTGCCCGGACCGGTTCACGTGCGGCGGGAGGGTGACCAGATCCTCCTGACGCCCCCCGGCGTGACGGAGACAACACCCGGCTGGAGCGTCTCACTGCCCGTTCCGGGCGAGGCACCACTCCCAGATGGGAGCGCCCTCATCGCCGAGGTGGGGCCAAGACCGCCCGAGTTCGCCGTGCCACGCGTGCCCCGAGCACGCGTGGTCTTCCTGGATGCCGAGGCCGTGGCGCCGCCCCTGCGAGCGCGCACCCGCCTCCCAGGCGACTGTTTCACCCCGCTGGGCATGACAGGACGCAAATCGCTGCAGGACCTCTTCACTGATGCGAAGGTGCCAGCCGCGGCGCGCGCGCGCACGCCGGTCGTGCTCGATGCGCGGGGTATCGTGTGGGTGGCTGGCCTGGCACTTGCCGACCGCGCGAAGGTCACCCCAGAGACGCGCCGTCTGCTCTGCCTGCGCTGGTCGGAACCGTTACTAGGGGAGAATAGAAGATGAGCTTTTGGGAGAGCGTTCGTCTGCGCTGGAGCGTGGCAAACACGATGGTGTGCGTCGGGTTGGACCCCGATCTGGATCGCATCCGCCGGACTCTCCTGGCCGCGGGCGACCCGGCGGCCGATGCGAACGCGGAGGATGCCCTCTATGCGTTCAACCGTCGCATTGTCGACGCCACAGCCGATCTGGCCGCAGTTTTCAAGCCGCAGATCGCGCACTACGCTGCCTGCGGCGAGGAGGGCTTGCGCGCGCTCGAACGCACCATCACCTATATCCACAACCGGCACCCAGAGGTGCCCGTGATCCTGGATGCCAAGCGGGGTGACATCGGCAGCACAGCCGAGCGGTATGCCTTGGAGGTCTTCGAGCACTTCGGGGCCGACGCGGTGACGGTCAACCCCTATCTGGGGGGCGACTCTCTGGAGCCGTTCCTGGCATGGAAGGATCGGGGCGTCTTCGTCCTCTGCCGCACCTCGAACCCGAGCGCGCGCGACCTGCAAGACCTCCCGGTCTGCACGGATGGACGCCCCCTCTACCAGGAGGTGGCCCGCCTGGCGGCGGAAGAGTGGAACTCGCATGGCAACCTCGCACTGGTGATGGGCGCCACCTACCCCGATGACCTCCGTGCCGTGCGCGCCATCGTCGGTGATATGCCCTTCCTTGTGCCAGGCGTGGGCGCCCAGGGAGGCGATGTGAACGCGGCCGTGACCAATGGCCGGGACTCTGCGGGCACCGGCCTGCTCGTCAACTCTTCTCGCGGCATTCTCTACGCCTCGAAGGGCGTCGATTTCGAGGGTGCCGCGCGCAATGCGGCGGCAGCCCTGCGCGACGCCATCAACGCCGCGCGTTGATCCTGCCCTCGCCTGTCGGCCCGCGCGGGCCGGGCGCGAAATGGCGAGAGGCTGCCGGCAACCTGGGGCGAACTACTCTCTCAACACTGCCTGGCGCGGAGTGTTCGCCTCTCAGGGGAAACTCAGCGCGCCGGCCCCCTTTCGAGTCCCGGGGGATCCGACTGCCCTACCGAGGGCTTGGAGTCCGCGGGCAGGTCTATCGGCGCTTGCGCATGAGGAGAAAGCATGTCCTACGACGAGTTGGTCTTCACGCGCCGGATTCCGGTGCGACACGAGGTGGATGTCTTCGTAGCGGGCGGCGGTCCGGCCGGCATCGCCG
>DUUU01000059.1 GCA_012841485.1 Armatimonadota bacterium | reverse complement strand
CGGAGCTTCCAGCTCCGCGCACGCTTGCCATCCCCGCGTCTGGCCTCGTGTTTGCGTGTCATGGCGCTCGCGTGGTAGAATGAAGCCGGCGCGCCGCGGGTGCGGCCGGCCACACGAGACCACCATGCGAATCGGGCACGTCACCTTTGGATACCGGCCAACACTGGGGGGCGCGGAGACCTACCTGGTTGAGCTGATTCGCGTCCTGGGCGAAGCGGGACATGTCCAACGGGTTTACCAGCGCGGCACGGGGGAGAAGGGCCCGGATGTTCTGCGGGTGCCCACCTGGCGCCGGCTCTCGCCCGGAATGCAGTTCTGGTCGCTGGCGGCCACCTTGCCCCTGCGCTGGCCCTGGCTCGCTCGCGAGGAGCTCCTCATCGTTCACTACCCGCTCTACGCGCTGCCCGTGCTCTGGCATCCGCGGATAGTCGGGCTGTCGCACGGGGTGACCTGGGACGACCGGCCCGGATCCCGCGCGGCTCGCCTGAAGAAGCGACTGGCCCGGATTGCCTTCGCGCGCAGCCGTGCCTATGTGGCCAACGACACCTTCTTCCTGCGCGAGATGGGCCTGGATGCCCCGCCGGGCCAGGGGGCGTTCCAGCAGATCTCGCCTGGGCGGTGGTTTATCCCCAACTGCGTCGATACGGAGTGGTTTGTGCCGACACCGGGGCAGGATGAGGTGCGTGCCCTGAACGCCGTTCTGGTCCCGCGCAACCTCTACCGAAACCGTGGAATCCACCTCGCCATCGCGGCTTTCCCGCGGGTTTTGGAAGCCTATCCGGAGACCCACCTGGTGATCGTGGGGGGGGAGGGCGACCCTGGCTATGGGCAGGAGGTGCGTCTCCAGGTCGCGAATAGCGGATTGCAGCACCGCGTGCGTTTCCTTGGAAGCGTGCCTTGGCGTGAGATGCGAGCCGTCTACTCGGCGGCGCGCGTGACCGTGATTCCCTCCATCTGTGGCGAGGGCACCTCGCTCTCCGCGTTGGAGAGCATGGCGTGCGGCACGCCCGTCGTGGCAACCGCCGTCGGCGGCCTGCCGGATCTCCCGGCATGGCTGGCGGAGCCGAACCCCAAGGCGCTGTCAGAGGCGATCCTGCGCGTGCTTGCCCGGCGAGACGAGGTCGCGCGCTCCCAGCAGGCCACGGTGCGCAAGGGATACCACCTGGGACGTTGGGCTGCCGCGTGGCGGCAGGTGGTGAAGGAGGCCATGGAGTGATTGACGAGAAGCTGCTGAGTATCCTGGCATGTCCCGCTTGCGATTCGCGCCCGCGCGTTCTCCTCAAGGAGAGCGGGCTGGTCTGTACGGAGTGCGGGCGTGTCTACCCCATCCGCGATGGGATCCCGGTCATGCTCGTGGATGAAGCGACTTTCCCGGGAGAGGAGGCCAGGCGTGCGGATACGGGTGATTCACGGGCCTAATCTCAACCTGCTGGGGATGCGCGAGCCGGACCAATACGGATCGGAGACGCTGGAAGCACTGAACGCCCGCATCGAGGAGCTGGCACACTCCCTTGGGGTGGAGGTGGAGATCTTCCAGTCGAATTCCGAGGGGGAGATCGTCGATCTGATCCAGCAGTGCGTTGGCCGGGCGGACGCGCTCGTCCTCAATCCGGGAGCCTACACGCACTACAGTATCGCGATTCGCGACGCCGTGGCCGCCATCCGCCTGCCCGTGGTGGAGGTTCACCTCTCCAACGTCTACGCGCGCGAGGAGTTCCGCCACCGCTCGGTAATCGCGCCAGTTGCGCGCGGGCAGATCGCGGGCTTTGGGGGCGATTCTTACCTTCTGGGGGTGCGCGCCGCGAAACGCTTGGTGGAGGAGGGACGCGCGTGATCGCTCAAGAGGGACCCGGCGCTCGTCTGGCGAAGCTGCGCCGGCGTCTAGAAGAAGAGGGGATCGCCTGCCTGCTGGTCACCGACATCCTGAACGTTCAGTACCTCTCCGGGTTTACCGGATCCTCGGGGCAGGTGGTGGTGACTCCCGAACGCGCGCTCTTCCTGGCCGATTCGCGCTATCACCTTCGCGCCGAGCAAGAGACGTCCGGGTGCGAGGTCGTGCGCGTCGAGGGCCCGAAGAAGCCGTTCCAGGCGGTGGCCGAGGCTCTGTTGGGATTGGGCCTGACGGAAGTCTATTTCGAGTCATCGCTCTCCTATGGCACCTATGCGGAGCTGGCGCAGGAGCTCCCTGGGGTCACGCTGAAGCCGGGCAAGGACCTGATCGGCGAGCTCCGCATGGTGAAGGATGCCGGCGAGCTAGAGCGGATCCGCGCCGCGGCGGCGGTCACCGATGCATGCTACAGCTTTGTTTTGGGGATCTTGCGTCCGGGCATAACCGAGCGGGAGGTGGCCGTCGAGATCGAGTGCTTCTTCCGGCGCAACGGCGCAGAGCGCGAGTCATTCGAGACGATCGTGGCATCGGGGTCGCTTGCTGCCAGCCCGCACGCCAGCGCGACGGAGAAGCCGATTGAGGCGGGCGATCTGGTGCTGATGGACTTTGGGGCAATCTGGCATGGCTATGCGGCCGATATCACCCGAACGGTTGCTGTTGGGCGTGCCGATGACCGCCAGCGCGAGGCTTACGCGGCCGTGCTCCAGGCCCAGGAAGCAGCCATCCAGGCCATTCGGCCGGGCGTCAAGGGCCGTGATGTGGACCAGGTAGCGCGCGATGTGGTTGCCGACCGTGGTTTCGGCGATGTGTGCTATGCCCACGGACTGGGTCACAGCCTGGGGAAGCACGTCCATGACGGCCCGGCGCTCTCGCGCACGAGCGAGGTGGTGCTGGCCCCGGGGATGGTGATCACCGTGGAGCCGGGCATCTACGACCCGGAGTGGGGCGGCATCCGGATCGAGGATGACGTGCTCGTGACGGACACCGGGTGCGAGTTGCTGACGCATTCGGCGAAAGAGTTCACGGTTATCGCGGCTGGGTAGGAGGAACCCCATGCGAATCTCGGTGGAGCGCATGCGGCTGCCTGATTTGGATGATGTGCTGCGCATCGAGCGCGCCAGCTATCCGACGCCTTGGCGGCCCGAGACCTTTCGCTACGAGATCTGCGACAACCCGAACGCGCACTACGTGGTGGCACGCGCCCACTTCCCGGAGGGCCCCGTCACCGTGGGCTATGCGGGGATGTGGCTGATCATCGATGAGGCGCATATCACCACGATTGCCGTGGATCCCAACTACCGCGGCTTAAAGATTGGCGAGCGCCTCCTGTTGACGTTGTTGACCGCCGCGACCCAGAAGGGTGCCTGCCGGGCGACTCTCGAGGTGCGCGAGTCCAACCTGGTGGCGCAGAGGCTTTACCTCAAGTATCACTTCGGAGCCGCGGGCATGCGTCGCGGCTACTACACCGACTCGGGTGAGAATGCCATTATCATGTGGATTGAGAACCTGCACGATCCCCGATTGCAGCGCTTCATGAGCGAGCGCCGGCGTTGTTTGGAGGAACAGGGTGCGCTTGCTCGGTGTTGAGACGAGCTGCGATGAGACCTCCGCCGCCGTGGTGGAGGACGGTCGTCGCATCCTCTCTAATATCATCGCTTCTCAAGTGGACATACATGCGCGTTTCGGTGGAGTGGTGCCGGAGATCGCCTCGCGCCACCATGTGGAGAGCATCGGTGCGATCCTCGCGGCCGCGGTGGCGGATGCCGGCGTCGGCTTTGATGGGATCGATGCCGTGGCGACCACGGCCGGCCCTGGCCTCCAGGGGGCGCTCCTGGTGGGGCTGACCGCGGCGAAGGTGGTCGCCTTCGCACGTGGATTGCCCCTGGTGGGCGTTCACCACATCCACGGGCACGTGGCCGCCAACTTCCTCACGGATGAGCCGATCGCGTTTCCGGCGCTCTGCCTGGTCGTCTCCGGTGGGCATAGCGATCTCATCATCGTGCGCAGCGAGATCGATCTCGAGCCGATTGGGCACACGCGCGATGACGCGGCCGGCGAGGCGCTGGATAAGGGCGCGCGCGTTCTTGGCCTAGGCTATCCGGGCGGTCCGATCATCGATCGGTTGGCCCAGCAAGGGGATCCGACCACTTTCCGCTTCCCGCGCACGCTGCTTCCGGGAACGCACGACTTCAGCTTTAGCGGGATCAAGACGGCGCTGTTGCGCGAAGTGCAGTCCGGCTCTGGCCGGCGCGTGGAGGACCTGGCGGCGGCCTACCAGCAGGCCATCGTGGAGATGCTGGTGCGCAAGACAATGGCCGCGGCGCGCGAGACGGGCGTGCGACAGGTACTCCTGGCCGGAGGCGTGGCCTCGAACACGGAGCTGCGTGCCGAGATGGAGAAGGCGTGTGCCGCCGAGGGCCTTCCGCTCCACATGCCCCCCCGTGGCCTTTGCACCGACAACGCCGCCATGATCGCCGCGGCGGGCTACCACCTCCTGCGCGCTGGCAGGACCTCTGACCTCGACCTCAACGCCACGGCCAACCTGGAGCTCGGGGCGTAGGGCGCTACCCATTCGCGTGCGGAGGCGAGTGCGCACCAAATCTGGACGCCTGCTCCCTCGCCCTTGCGACGGGCGCTCCCTTCCCTCTCGCCCCCCGTTTGTGCTATAATCAAGCTGGTGCCGGCCGTGTGCCGGCCGGTTGCTGTATGATAATCCCCGTGTTGGCACACGATAGTGATGAGGAGGGTACGTGATGGAGAGCAATGCGCGCGCGATCCTGCTGATCGGTGATGGAATGGCAGACCGTCCGGTGGCATCGCTGGGGGGACGGACCCCGCTGGAGGCGGCGGATACCCCGAACATGAATCGCCTTGCCCGGGAAGGGGAGAGCGGTCTGATGGATCCGATCCGGCCGGGCATCCGCGTGGGGAGCGACACCGGTCACCTCGCCATCCTCGGCTACGATCCGTACAAGATATACACCGGCCGTGGCCCCTTCGAGGCGGCAGGCATCGGCATGGATGTCTCGCGTGGCGATGTCTCCTTCCGATGCAACTTCTCCACGGTGGATGCGAACCTGAAGGTGCTCGACCGCCGCGCCGGGCGGATTATCGAGGGCACGAAGGAACTCGCTGATGCGATCAACGGCATCACCATCGATGATGTGACCTTCTTCTTCAAGGAGTCGGTGGCGCACCGCGGCGCCCTGGTGATGCACGGCCCCGGCCTGGGCGCCCAGGTGAGCGATATCGATCCGCACCGGGAGAATGAGCGCATCCTGGAAGCGGCCCCCCTCGATGCACAGGACAGCGCGAGCAAGAAGACAGCGGATCTGCTGAACCAGTGGGTCCGCCGCACCTACGATATTCTCAAGGACCATCCGGTGAACAAGGCGAGGGAAGCCCAGGGCCAGCATCCCGCGAATATCGTCCTCCCCCGAGGCGTGGGCTTCGCTCCCGATATCGCTGAGTTCGACACGCTCCACGACGTGGTCAGCGCGTGCGTGGTCGAGACCGGCCTCATCCGTGGGATCGCTCGCTATGTGAATATGGACCTCATCGATGTGCCAGGGGCGACCGGCGGTCTGGATAGCGATCTGATGGCGATGGCCCGTGCCGTCGTGGATGCGCTTGATAGCCACACTTTCGTGCTCTGCAACGTCAAGGGGCCCGATGTGGCCGGCCATGACGGCGATGGGCAGGCGAAGGTGGAGGCGATCCAGCGCATCGATCAGATGGTAGGCTATCTGTATGAGAACCTGGGGGATACCGACGTGCTCGTCGTCACCGCCGACCACAGCACGCCCTGCGTGGTGAAGGACCACTCCGGCGATCCGGTGCCCATCGTCTTCTGGAGCCATAGGGGCCGCATCGACGATTGTACCGAGTTCAACGAGCGCGCCGTCACCCGGGGAGGTATCGGGCGCATCCGTGGCACCGATGTCATGCCGATGATCACGCAGCTTATGGGCGTGCAGGAGAAGTTCGGCGCCTAGCCGGTCTCTCAGGAAAGGCACGCCCGTGTGCTTCTCCTGAGTAGCGCCCATCTGCCGAAGAGATCCCCTCGCGGCTGGCGAGGTTCCTTGCCAGCCGCCTGGAGAATCGTTGCTTCGCGGCATCCGGGTGTGCAGGCTGT
>DUUU01000058.1 GCA_012841485.1 Armatimonadota bacterium | reverse complement strand
CGGTTTTCCGCGTGGGTGCGCGCCCAGGGCGTTCAGGGGAATGACACCGGCGCGACGATCTGCGTGGAATGGTATGGCGAGAAGGGCTTCATCGGGGGCACCTACCCCGGCGGGATCAAGGGCGACCGTGACTGGTACCGCATCGAGGCGGTCACTCCCCCGATCCCCGAGGCGGCCACGCGCTGCCAGGTCACACTCTATCTCCGGAAGAAGATGACTGGCACGGCATGGTTCGATGACGTCAGCGTGGTAGCTGTCTACCCGCCTGCTCTGGACGCGGCGCTTGTCTTCCCGAACTACCGGGGTATCCTGTGGCCCGATTCCGACAAGCAGCAGGTAGTGTTGCGCGGGCAGGTGGGCGCCTATCTGAAGGGCGGCCTCCGCCCCGAGCAGATGACGCTCGCCGGCTCGCTGCTGGATGGGGAGAAGGTGATCGACGAGCGGCGGATTCGGCAGGTCGGTGCCGGGATGCACGAGGTGAGCCTGAATGCCCGCGGGCTCCGTCCCGGCAACTATATCGCGCGCCTGGAGCTGCTCTCACCCAAGGGCGAGTCGCTGGACCGCAAGGAGTTCGCGGTTCGCAAGCTATCGCCCGGCACGCCCCGGCCCAAGGTCTATATCGACGAGCACAACCGGACGATTGTGAACGGCAAACCGTTTTTCCCACTCGGCTGGTACTTCGGGCCCGGACCCGGCACCGAGGGCTTCCAGCAGCACATCGACCGCGTCGCCGAGAGCCCCTTCAACACGATCATGTGCTATGGGATCAACTATGGCGGCCACGAGAAGGTGCGCGCTTACCTCGATTACCTCGATCAGCGGGGCGTGAAGCTCATCTACTCGATCAAGGATATCTATGAGGGCACCCGGTACTACCACAACGAGCAGCTCGGCTTCAAGGGGGAAGAGAACATCGTCCGCGGGATCGTGAGCACCTTCCGCGAGCACCCCGCCGTGCTGGCCTGGTACCTCAATGACGAGCTCCCGCTCAGCATGCGCGACCGCCTTGAGGCACGACAGCGGCTGGTGACCGAGCTCGATCCCGAGCATCCCACGTGGGCCGTGCTCTACCAGGTGGGCGAGCTGTTCGGCTACCAGGGTACCGCGGATGTACTGGGCACGGACCCGTACCCGGTGCCGACGAAGCCCGTCACCCTCGCTGGCGACTGGACGCGGCAATCGGCCGCCATCTCCGGCGGAAAGCGCCCGCTGTGGCAGGTGCCTCAGGCGTTCAACTGGGGGAACTACCGGAAAGACGAAGCCGACAAGTACCGCGCTCCCACGCTGGCCGAGGAGCGCGTGATGACCTACCTCTGCCTCATCAACGGGGCGCACGGCTTGATCTACTATAGTTACAACGATCTCATGCGTGACCCACTGGGCTTCGAGCGGCGCTGGGCCGACATGCTCCTGGTCGTCAAAGAAGTAAAGCAGCTGGAGCCGGCGCTCCTCTCGGCGCGGCCCGCGCCCCAGGTGCAGGTTCACCTCGATGGCCTGGCACGCGATGCCGTCCAGTGGTCCGCGCGCAGCGATGACGAGGGGGCAACCTACATCCTTCTCGCCAACCCGGATCCCGAGAAGCCCGCCAGCGCGCGCATCGGCGTGCCCCGTGGCGCCCAGGTGCTGCTTCTCGACCACCACGGCACGCGCGCCCTCCCCGAGGCGAGCGATGCGCGCGTGCGCGCCGTCTCGCTAGAGCCAATGGGGGCGGTGACGGTGGTCCTCAAGCCAGGGCAAGCGCAGAGCCGCTGAGCGTCCGGCGAACCAGATACTGAGAGAGGGCGCGGAGGAGAGTCTCCTCCGCGCCCTCCCTTATTGAAACGCTCGTACCCCAGGCGCTGGAAGGTCGCCCCAAACGAGGGGGGCTAACCGCCCAAGAAATCCTTGATCTTCTCGAAGAAGCTCTTGTCCTCGCTGTGCTTCTCGCCGCCGGCGGCGGCAAACTGGCGCAGGAGCTCCTTCTGCTTCTCGGTCAGCTTGGTAGGCGTGCAGACGCGGACCCGGATCACCTCATCGCCCATGCGGCGACCGTTGGGCGCCGGCATCCCCTTGTCGCGAATGCGGAACGTCGCCCCCGTCTGAGTCCCCTCGGGAACGTACAGTTTCTCGGGGCCATAGAGCGTGGGCACCTGGATCTCGGCTCCAAGCGCCGCTTGCGTAAAGGAGATCGGCACTTCGCAGAGGATATCGAGGCCATCGCGCTTGAAGACCGCGTGCTCATGCACCATGAGAACGACATAGAGGTCTCCGGCCGGCCCACCCCGCATACCGGCCTCGCCCTGGCCTCCCAGGCGCAGGGTGGTTCCCGTCTCGACTCCCGGAGGGATTCGCACTTTCAGGTCGCGCGTGCGTTGGATGCGCCCCTGCCCCTGGCAGGCACGACAGGGATCGGTGATGATCTGACCCTGGCCCTGGCAGCGATAGCAGGTGGTCACCGTGGAGATTTGGCCGAGAAGGGTGTTTTGCACCTGGCGGACCTGGCCGGCGCCGCGACAGACCGGGCACGTCTGCATGCCCTCCGTTGAAGCGGCGCCCATGCCTCCGCACTCATCGCAGGCCTCGACGCGCTCGACGGTGATCGTCTTCTCCGTGCCAAACGCGGCCTCTTCCAGCGTTATCTCCAGGCGGTACTCCAAATCGGATCCCCGCACGGGCCCGCTGGAACGCCGCTGGCCGCCGCCAAAGAAGACGTCGAAGATGTCGCCAAAGCCACCGAACGCCTCGCCGAAGCCTCCCGAAGCCATGCGCGGCCCGTCGTGGCCGAACATATCGTACTGCTCGCGCTTCTGCGCGTCACTCAACACCTGGTAGGCCGCACTGATCTCCTTGAAGCGCTCCTCCGCCTGGGGATCATTCGGGTTGTGATCCGGGTGCGTCTCCCGCGCAAGCTTGCGGTAGGCCCGCTTGATCTCATCCGGAGAGGCCGAGCGGTCAACTCCCAGAACCTCGTAGTAATCGCGCTTGACAGCCACGCACTAACCTTCCGCTACTTCCTGGACGTACTCGGAGTCGATCTTCCCTTCGGCGATCTCCGCCAGCGCCGCGGTCAGCGGATTGGCCGGCTGCGGTTCCACCAGACACATGGCCCCTTCCCGTAGTTGCCGGGCCCTCTTGGCCGCCAACACGACGAGTTCATAGGTGTTCCGGCGCTTCCCTTCGGTCTCAGCGCAAACCGGTGGACGTGTACTCACTCCCTCACCCCCTACAACTGCTTGGCATACAAATAATCATTGGCCGTCATCCATAGACCACCCCTTATTATAGCGCATCCAACGAGAAGTTGGCAATGCCGCGCAAGCTCTTTTGGGACTCCGAGATGAACCGGGTCTGGGCTCTCCTCCCTCGGCCCGCGCGTATCACGCGGAGAGAAACCACCGCGCGGCTTGCGAGCGAAGCCCTGCCGGGCCCGGTTGGGCCGAGTACCCGGCAGCTCCGCGCCTCAGGCAGACCCGCCGCGCCTGCACCTTCCCATCCGTGTCTGTCCCGTTCATCCGTGGTATCGCCGCTGGCGCGGGGGCAGTGGGCTGGTAGCATCATGCAGGCATGAACACCCACGCCGCGCGCGGGGCGATGCTTGCCCCGCGCGCGTGTCTCGCGCAGGCCCCGGATGGAGCGCGCACCCCCGGGCGCGGCCACCCTGCCCATCCGCGTCCGTTGCCCTCATCCATGGTGCCGATGCCGGCCCGCTAGCGCTGGCGCCGCACCGACCAGATGGCGGTCGAGTCGTAGGTGCGGCCCAGACCATCGTGTGGGCCGTGGATGAAGCCCCGTCCGCCGTTGTAACGCGGCACCGCCCCGGGCGTGCCGCGCAGCATCGCCTCGAGCGAGAGAATCGCCAACGGCTCCAGGGTGTCGAAGTTGGCGTTTACGTGGTTAGCGCTGGGCAGGAAGAAGCCCCGATGGAAGCGCTGCCTCACCATGTTATCGGCGATTCGCCGTGCCAGTGCGCGATAGGCTGGCACATCCGCCATGCGCCACACCTCCAGTAGACCGAAGAGCGCCATCGGATGGGCATTCTCCGTATCCAGGTTGACGCGCACATCCCGGCCGGGAGCCGATCCCAGGTCGCCCAGGCCATGGCCCCGAGCGATGCTGCGCGCCGTCTCCCAGAGGAGGCGGTCGCCGCTGAGACGGTGACCAAGCGCATAGGACCAGAAGAGCTTCGGACTGGCGGTAGAGGCCCGAAACACGGTGCCCTCTTTGCCATAGTAGCCGCCTCGCTTGATCACGTGCCCGGTGAGATCGGTGCCGTCGGCCCATAGGGGCCGGGTGCGGTTGGTCTTGGGATCATAGCCATAGCGCGCTTAGGCGCG
>DUUU01000057.1 GCA_012841485.1 Armatimonadota bacterium | reverse complement strand
CGCCGCCAGCGCCACGCTCATTGATGGCGAAGGGGGAGTGCTTACTCCGGGGCTGATCGATGCGCACACGCACCTGGGAGTGAGCGAAGAGGCCATTGGGCCCGCCGGCGACGATGTCAACGAGACGACCGGCCCGGTAACGCCCGATCTGCGCGCGCTCGATGGCATCAACCCAGACGAGACGGCGCTCGGCCGGGCGTTGCGCGCCGGCGTCACCGCCGTCTGCGTGCTCCCCGGCAGCGCGAACGTCATCGGAGGCAGTGGCGCGGTGATCCGTACGCATGGCACCGTGGTCGACCGCATGCTCTTGCGCGAGAACGCCGGAATGAAGGCTGCCTTTGGCGAGAACCCGAAGAGGTTCTACGGCAGTAAGGATAAGGCGCCGGCGACGCGCATGGCGATTGCGGCGCTCTATCGCGAGTGGCTGACAAAAGCGCGCGACTACGACGCCCGGAAAGCCCGGGCGCGCGAAAAAGGCGAACCGGTCGATACCGATGTGAAGCTGGAGGCGCTGCTCCCGGTCGTCCGCGGCGAGATCCCCCTGCGCGCCCATGCCCACCGCGCCGATGATATCGCGACGGCGATCCGCATCGCGCGCGAGTTCGGCTTGCGCCTGGTGATTGAGCACTGCACCGAGGGGCACAAGGTGGCCGATCTCCTCGCGGAGCACGGCATCCCGGCGGTGGTTGGGCCCAGCATGGGCGCGCGCGGCAAGGTGGAGCTGCGCGAGAAGGGCTTCGAGACAGCGGGCGTGCTGGCACGCGCCGGCGTTCTGGTGGCGCTGACCACGGATCACGGCGTGATGCACATCGAGCACCTCCAGGTAGCCGCGGCGCTGGCGGTGAAGGCGGGCATGACCGAGGAGCAGGCGCTCGCGGCGGTCACGCTTTCCCCGGCGCGCATCCTGGGCCTGGAAGAGCGCCTGGGGAGCATCGACCGCGGCAAGGAGGCCGACCTAGTCCTGTGGTCTGGCGATCCCCTCGACGTGCGCTCCTATCCACGGCGTGTCTGGGTAGCCGGAGAAGAGGTCGTCACTGCCTGACCGACCCAGCACGGGCGATATGTATCCTGGCGCGCGGAGCTCGAAGCTCCGCGCTGCTTTTTGGCAAAGCCCCTTCGGGGCTCCCCCTCCCATCCCCTGCCGTTCTAAGGTGCCGGGAAGTGTTGCCCAGCCGAGCCCGGCAGGGCTTCGCTCACAAGCAGCGCGGTGATTTATCGCCGCGTTGCGGGTGTGGGGCTATGCATATCCTGGCGCGCGGAGCTCGAAGCTCCGCGCTGCTTTTTGGCAAGGCCTCTTCGGGGCTCCCTCTCCGATCCCCTGCCGTTCTAAGGTGCCGAGAAGTGTTGCCCAGCCGAGCCCGACAGGGCTTCGCTCGCAAGCGGCGCGGTGATTTATCGCCGCGCGATGCCCTCGACCGCCGCGCGGTGGCTCCCCTTACATCTGGCCCGGGCGTTGGCGCCCGCGTCCCCACCTCTCGGCAGGAGAAGCGCCATTCCCGGAAGAAGTGATCGGGTGTTCGCATGCAGAGCGAGGGCGTAGTCTCCAGGCGGGGACGGCGCCACGCGGATACCACGGGGGGGAACGTGCGATGGCAGAGACAGCGAAGTTTCTGGCGATTGATCTGGGCGCCGAGAGCGGGCGCGGGGTTGTCGGCCTCTTTGATGGTAGCAAACTGCGCCTGGAGGAGGTTCACCGCTTTCCCAATGGTCCGGTCCGCGTGCTCGATAGCCTCCATTGGGACGCGCTGCGCCTCTTCTCGGAGATGAAGGCAGCACTCGCCAAGTGCGTGCAGGAGCACGGTTCCGACCTCCAGTCGGTGGGCGTCGACACCTGGGGCGTCGACTTCGGCCTCCTGGGGAAGGGTGACGTGCTCCTGGGGAACCCCTACCACTACCGCGACAAGCGCACCGACGGCATGTTGGAAGAGGCGTTCCGGCGCGTGCCGCGCGAGGAGATCTTCGAGCGCACCGGCATTCAGTTCATGAAGCTGAATACCCTCTACCAGCTTCTAGCGATGCGGGTTGAGGGCTCTCCGCTCCTCGACATGGCCGAGCGCCTCCTCTTTATGCCGGACCTTTTCCACTTCTTCCTCACCGGCAACAAGGTGACCGAGTTCAGCATCGCCACCACTTCGCAGATGTATGATCCTCGTGCGCGCGGGTGGGCCACGGGAATGCTGCAGGCGATGGAGATTCCGACGGGAATCCTGGGCGAGGTGGTGCCGCCGGGCACAGAGGTCGGTACGCTGCTTCCCTCCATCGGCGCGGAGACGGGTGGCGCCGGCGTGCCGGTGATTCCCCCCGCCGCGCACGACACCGGCTCGGCGGTTGCTGCCGTGCCCGCGCGCGGCGCCGATTGGTGCTACATCTCATCGGGCACGTGGTCGCTGATGGGGATCGAGAGCCCGGAGCCGCTGATTGACGAGCGCTCGTTGCGCTACAACTTCACGAACGAGGGGGGCGTTGGAGGCACCATCCGCTTCCTGAAGAACATCATGGGCCTGTGGCTGGTGCAGGAGTGCCGGCGCGCCTGGCTGCGCGAAGGGAATGACTTCTCGTACGCCGAGCTGACCCGCCTTGCCTCCCAGGCGCCCGCTTTCGTCTCCATCGTGGACCCGGATGACGAAACCTTCATGGCGCCGGACGACATGCCGGACGCGATCTGTGCCTTCTGCAAGCGCACCGGCCAGCCCGAGCCAGCAACGACCGGCGCCGTCGTTCGCTGCTGCCTCGAGAGCCTGGCACTCAAGTACCGCTGGGTTCTGGAAAAGCTGGAGGAGATTCGTGGCCGGCGTCTGGAGACGATCCACGTTGTCGGTGGCGGCTCGCAGAACCGCCTGCTCAACCAGTTTGCCGCGGACGCGACGGGCCGGCCCGTGGTCACCGGACCGATCGAGGCGACGGCGATTGGCAGCGTCTTGATGCAGGCGATTGCCCGCGGCCACCTTGGCTCGCTGGCCGAAGCCCGAGAGGTGGTGCGCAATTCGTTCGAGGTGGAGACTTTCGAGCCGAAACCCTCCCCTGGGTGGGACGAGGCGTATCAGCGCTACCTTCAGGTTGCTGCCGAGTAAGACGGTGTCGCGCAGACTCGGGAGCGGGCGCGCCTGCCTGGCGGATACTGCCGCGCTCTCGGCGGATCTTTATCGGAGGTTCCAATGCGCATCTACCTGATGACCGATATGGAGGGCGTCGCCGGTATCCTCGATTGGGAGAACTGGTGCCGGCCCGGGGCGGCCTATTATGACCTGGGCAAGGAGCTCCTCACCGGCGAGGTGAACGCGGCGGTGGACGGGTTCTTCGCTGGCGGCGCCACCGAGGTGGTCGTCGCCGACGGGCACGGCTCCGGCGGGATCAACCCGCTGCTACTCGACCGGCGGGCCCAGCTGATGCGCGGCTGGCCAGCCGGCTACCCGCTCGGGATCGAGGAGTCCAAATACGACGCGATCGCCTGGGTGGGCCAGCACGCGAAAGCGGGCACTGAGAAGGCGCACCTGGCGCACACTCAGAGCTTCAGCTACCTGGACCTCTCGATCAATGGCATCTCCATCGGCGAGTTTGGCCAGATGGTGTTCTGCGCCGCCCAGTACGGCGTGCCGGCGATCTTCGGCGCCGGCGACCTGGCCTTCACCAAAGAGGCCGCTGAGCTCGTTCCCGGGATCGAGACCGTGGCCGTGAAGCGCGGCCTGCGTTCCGGCGCGGGCGAGGATCTGACGGCCGAGGCTTACGGGCGCTACAACACCGCGGCGATCCACCTGGCGCCCGAGAAGGCGCGCGAGGAGATCCGCGCGGGCGCCTTCCGCGCCGTCCAGCGTTTCCGAGAGGCGCCCTTTGGCCTCCGCACCCTGAAGCCGCCCTTCGAGCGCGTCGCGATCTTCCGAGGCCAGGATGGCGCGCCGAAGACGATCTCCCGCGAGACGCACCCCACCGATCTCTGCGCGCTGATGAACATGCCGTTCAACCCGCAGCCGGTGAACTAGTCTGAAGTATTCACCAGAATACTTCAAAAGAAGCCTCTTGCCTGGTGGCACGCCGTTGCCGCCGCAAGCGCCCGGGGGCAGCGTGTTTTCGGGGGCAGTGCCCACGAACCCATGCCACGTTGGCAGAGAGACTTCTTTTCATTATTCTGATGAATAATGCGAGCTAGCCGTGCGACGGGATGCCCAGAGTCCGGTCAGGGTTTCCGCGCTCTCGATGGAAGCGGGCTCGCTTTCCCGTGCCCTGTCATTGAGCACCTGCGGCCCCGTCCCGCTCGAGGGGCCGTAGGATGACCCACGCGTAATACCGATCCGCGACCTGGTAGGAATCACGCATCGCAGTGACCATCTCGTCGGTGAACCGCCCACCGGCCCACGTGCCCTCCGGATCGCGGTGGGATGGGCTCCAGGGATCGAAGCGGAGGACGATGAAGGAGAACTCTCCCCGGTGCAGTGCCGCGAGGAGTGGCCCCTGGTTCCATCGCCTCGCTACGGCCATCTGGGTGAACTCGAATGGTTGTAGCCAGAGCGGCTTCCCCGCGGTGGGGACCAGGCCCGGATCCTCGGAGATCACGGGTCCTGGAGCCCGCGCCAGCGTGCGCACAACCACGGCGGTCGCCGCGCCCCTCGTCGCGCGCTCTTCAAAGGGGGGAAAGGCGAGGCTGCCCCACGCATGCAGGCAAAGGAGCCACGGCGCAACCATGGCGCCAATCCCTCCGCCGATGCGGTGATCGAGCGCCGAATCTAGGCGTGCGGCGAAGCCGGTCGCCATGATGCTGGTGGCCGCCGTCAGG